>JBARVM010000348.1:0-2432 GCA_049646265.1 Paracoccaceae bacterium | reverse complement strand
TTTGGCGCGCTTCTGGCTGAAAAGGCGCTTGGCGCCTATGGGTTGGGGGGCTGGTAAGATGGGTTTTCAGGCAGAGCATGAACTGCACAAGCGCCGCCGGGGCATCAACCTTGGCCTTGGGCTGGCGCTGGTGGGGCTGGTGGCGATCATCTTTGGCCTGACGGTGATCAAGGTTCAACAAGTTGACCCGGATCTGCTCAAGCAACAAGCGGGGGACAGCCATTGACCGCACCAACCAAGAATAACCGTCTGGGGTTGACCTTGCTTGGCGTTGCCGCGCTGATGGTCTCGCTCAGCTTTGCCGCGGTGCCGTTCTATTCCTGGTTCTGCCGCACGACGGGCTATGGCGGTACGCCGCTTGCCGCCAATGACAGCACGGGCGAGATCCTTGACCAGCTCATCACCATTGCCTTTGACGCCAATACCGATTCCAACATGCCGTGGGAGTTTAAGCCGGTCGAACGGGAAATGACCCTGCGCGTCGGCGAAACCGGTCTGGCTTTCTATGAGGCCTACAACCCCACGGACCACACGATCGCTGGGTCAGCCGCCTATAACGTCGCGCCCGAAATCGCCGGGGGCTATTTCAACAAGATCGAATGTTTCTGCTTTACCGAGCAGGTGCTCAGACCGCATGAGCGGATCCTCATGCCGGTCACCTTCTTTGTTGATCCCGAAATTACCCGTGATATCGACACCAACAAGGTGGCACATATCACGCTTTCCTATACTTTCTACCAAACCGAGTTGCCGCAGGCCCAGGCGAATCTTTCGTCTGACGCCGAGGCTGCCTATAACTGAGGCCCAAGCAGGGAAACCGACATGGCGCACGCTAAAAACCACGACTACCATATTCTCAAACCGTCGATCTGGCCGTTCCTCGGCGCGCTTGGCGGGTTCATCATGCTTTTCGGCTCTGTCCTTTGGATGAAGCAGGTTCGCTATACCAACGCCGATCAGACCATCGATCTGCCGCTTTCGCCTTGGGTGTTTATCATTGGCCTGGTGATGGTGCTTTATGTCATGTTCGCCTGGTGGTCCGAGGTGGTGCATGAGGGCAATACCGGCGATCATACGGCGGTTGTTCGCATCGGCCTGCGCTATGGCTTCATCCTCTTCATCATGTCAGAGGTGATGTTCTTTTCGGCGTGGTTCTGGACCTTCTTCAAACATGCGCTTTACCCGATGGGGCCGAATTCGCCTGCTGTGGACGGGGTTTGGCCGCCGGAAGGGATCGTGCCGTTCGATCCCTGGCACCTTCCCTTGATCAACACGCTGATCCTGCTGTGCTCCGGCGCTGCCTGCACCTGGGCCCACCATGCGCTGGCGCATGAAAATAATCGCAAGGACATGATCAACGGTCTTCTGTTGGCCGTCGCCCTTGGCGCGCTTTTCACCTTCTTCCAGGGTTATGAATATAGCCACGCCGCCTTTGGTTTTGCCGGCAATATCTATGGTGCCAGCTTCTTCATGGCGACGGGCTTTCATGGCGCGCATGTCATCATCGGGACCGTCTTCCTTCTGGTCTGCATGTTCCGCGCGATGAAGGGGCATTTCACCCCTGAGCAGCATGTGGGTTTCGAGGCGGCCGCCTGGTACTGGCACTTCGTTGATGTTGTCTGGCTGTTCCTTTTCGCTGCGATCTACATCTGGGGCAGCGCCTGATCCCAAACGGATTTACGGCCAAGGCGCGGGGCAACTACCCCGCGCCTTGTTGATTCAAAGGACCATCAGAATGCGCCGTTATCTTTTTCCGCTGATCTTCGGCTGCCTCGGGGTCGCGGTTCTTGTCGCGCTTGGCCTGTGGCAGGTGCAGCGGCTGGCCTGGAAAGAGGCGATTCTGGCCGATATGGCGGCCCGGATGACCGCCGATCCTGTGCCGCTGGAAACCTTGGTGCCCGATCCGCTCACAGAGCGCTATCGCGCGGTTTCCATCAGTGGTCGAACCACTGGCGAGGATCTTCTGGTTCTGACCGGCAAGGCTGGTGTCGGACCCGGGTATGAGGTGATCGCCGTCTTTCAGACCCTGACAGGTGAAAGGCTTATGGTCGATCTAGGCTTCATCACCGAAGAGCTGCGTCACAAGTTGCGCCCGGGCCGGGCCATGACCATTGTTGGCAATCTGGTCTGGCCGGACGAGCAGGACAGCTTTACCCCCGACCCGGATCTTGCCGCGCGGCTCTGGTATGCCAGGGACGTCGCCTCCATGTCGCAATTCCTGCAAACCAGCCCGATCCTTGTCGTGTCCAGAACGGCAGAGGGGGGCGATCCCGCTATTGTGCCGGTACCGGTGACGACGGCAGGCGTGCCCAACAATCATCTCAACTATGCGATCACATGGTTTTCCCTGGCGGTCGTTTGGGCGGGGATGACTCTGGCTCTCGCCTGGCGTATCAGGCAAGGCAAAGAATAGGACTGTCCCATGCGCTATA
>JBARVM010000347.1:0-10633 GCA_049646265.1 Paracoccaceae bacterium | reverse complement strand
GCGGCCTTCAAGGCCAATGTCGGGCCGAAGGAATAAGGGCTACGATCAGGCGTTGAAAAGGAAATGCAGGACGTCGCCGTCCTTGACCTCGTAACTCTTACCCTCGACGCGGAACTTGCCCGCCTCGCGCGCGCCCGCCTCGCCATTTCCGGCGATATAGTCGTTGTAGGCGATTGTTTCAGCGCGAATGAAACCGCGTTCGAAATCCCCGTGAATGACGCCCGCGGCCTGCGGCGCCAGCGTGCCCTTGGTGATCGTCCAGGCGCGGGCCTCCTTGGGGCCCACGGTGAAATAGGTCTGCAAGCCCAATAGCGCGTAGCCTGCCCGGATCAACCGGTCGAGCCCGGCCTCTTCCAGCCCCATCTCTTCGAGAAACATCATCGCCTCATCCTCGGCCAGCTGGCTGATCTCTTCCTCGATCCGGGCAGAGATGACGACCGAACCCGCCCCCTGCGCCGCGGCCATCTGTGCCACCCGCTCTGACTGGCTGTTACCCGTGGCGGCAGCGGATTCCTCGACATTGCAGACGAAAAGCACCGGTTTGGAGGTCAAAAGCTGCAACATGTCCCAGGCCTTGCGATCATCGTCGGCCACAGTGATGGTGCGGGCGGGCTTGCCGTCTTCCAATGCAGCCAGCGCCTGTTTCATCAGCCGTTCCTGTGCCGCCGCCTCCTTGTCGCCTGCCTTGATCTTGCGGGCGATACCGGCCAATCGCCGTTCAATCGATTCCATATCGGCAATCATCAATTCGGTCTCGATCGTCTCGGCATCGGCGATCGGGTCGATCTTGCCCTCGACATGGGTCACATCGCCATCCTCGAAACAGCGCAGCACATGGGCGATGGCGTCAACCTCGCGGATATTGGCAAGGAACTGATTGCCAAGCCCTTCGCCCTTCGACGCGCCGCGCACAAGGCCCGCGATATCGACAAAGGTGATGCGCGTCGGGATGATCTGCTTTGATCCGGCAATAGCGGCGAGCTTTTCCAGACGCGGGTCGGGCACGGCCACTTCGCCGACATTGGGTTCGATGGTGCAAAAGGGGAAATTCGCCGCCTGTGACGCCGCCGTGCGGGTCAGCGCATTGAAAAGCGTCGACTTGCCCACATTCGGCAGCCCGACGATACCCATTTTGAAACCCATGATCCTGTCCCTTTATCCGCTCCGCCGCTTCATAGGCACAAGGGCAGGCTTTCGCAAGCTGGGCGGCGCGGGCCCCAACCCCCATTGATTTCCCCGCCGCTTTTCTGCAAGACGGCAAAAGCCAGCAGGAGAATGCAATGACCAGGATCGACGCCAAATTCACCGCTCTTGGTGCAGAAGGTAAAAAGGCCTTTGTCGCCTATATCATGGCGGGCGATCCTGACTATGCGCGTGCGTTGGAACTGATGAAGGGCCTGCCGGGCGCCGGTGTCGATATTATCGAGCTTGGCATGCCTTTTACCGATCCGATGGCCGACGGGCCGACCATCCAACTTGCAGGGCAACGGGCGCTGGATGGCGGCCAGACCCTGCAAAAGACGCTGGATATGGTTGCGGAATTCCGCAAGGGCGACGCTCAGACTCCCATCGTGATGATGGGCTATTACAACCCAATCTATTCGCGGGGGGTAGAGCGGTTCTTGCAAGACGCCAAGGAGGCCGGCGTTGACGGGTTGATCGTGGTTGACCTGCCGCCGGAAGAAGATAGCGAACTTTGTCTGCCCGCGCAGGCGGCAGGGCTGAATTTCATCCGGCTCGCAACACCGACGACAGATGCAAAGCGTCTGCCGAAAGTGCTGCAGAATACCTCGGGCTTTGTCTATTACGTCTCGATCACCGGGATTACCGGGGCGGCGGCGGCCACTGCGGCCGATGTCGGGCCGGAGGTGGCGCGGATCAAGGCCTCTACCTCTTTGCCGGTCATCGTCGGCTTTGGCATCTCCACGCCAGAGGCCGCAGGTTCCATCGCCTCTGTCGCCGATGGTTGCGTTGTCGGGTCGGCCATCGTCAAAGAGATCGGCGCGGGCAAGCCCGTTGCCGAGGTGCTGAAATTCGTCGCGGCACTGGCGGGCGGCGCCCATTCGGCATGAGCCTGCCGTACCGGCGGCCAGAGGTTCAGGCGCATTGCCGGATATTGGCGGAAAGCTTTCAGCGGCTGACCGGCGAGCCCTTGGCACCCGGCCTTGCCGCCGATGACCCAGATCTTGCCCGCACCCTTTATGAGATGCCTCAGCCGCTGGTGGCGCATGGCACCGAGGCGGACCCGATCTTTTGCTATGCCAACCGCGCCGCGCTAACCCTTTGGGCCATGACGTGGGAGGAATTCACCTGCCTGCCATCGCGCCTGTCGGCGGAACCTGCCGCCGACATTCAGTCGGACCGGGACCGCTATCTGGCGGAGGCGCGCGAAAAGGGTTGGGTGGCCGATTATAACGGTATCCGCATCGCCGCGACCGGCCAACGGTTTCGCATTTCCCGGACCCGGCTTTGGACGGTGACGGACAGGGATGGCGGCGCGCGGGGGCAAGCCGCGCTGATCGGCGCATGGCAGCCGCTGGGGTAGGTGTTCAGGCCCGGTGATAGGGCGCGCCCGACAGGATCGCGGCGGCGCGGTAAAGCTGTTCGGCCAGCATGACCCGCACCAGCATATGCGGCCAGACCATACGCCCGAACGACAAGGAGGCATCCGCCCGGTCACGCAATTCGGGCCAAAGCCCGTCCGCGCCACCGATGACAAAGGTCACTTCCTGCCGCCCGCTGTCACGCCAACCGGCGATTTCCTGGGCAAACTCGGGCGAGCTATAGTGCCGCCCCCGTTCATCCAGGGCCATGACCAGCGACCCGGCCGGAATGGCACGGGCAAGAAGATCGGCCTCGGCCTTCATGCCGCCGCCCTTCTTGTCTTCCACTTCGATGATCTTTGCCGGGCCAAGGCCAAGGGCCCTGCCCGTTCGCTCAAAGCGGGTCAGATAATCGGTGATCTGCGCGTGCTCTGGCCCGCTGCGCAGCCGGCCCACGGCACAGATGGCAACCCGCATCAGTCCTTTTGCGCCGCTTCGCCCAGATGGCCAGAGGCGCCGGGCATCCACATCTTTTCCAGCTGATAGAATTCGCGCACTTCGGGGCGGAAGACATGGACAACGACATCATGGGCGTCGATCAGAACCCAGTCGCCGGCTTCCTTGCCCTCGACCTTGCAGCTGCGGCCACTGTCCTGCTTGAGCCGCTCCACCAGTTTTTCGGCGATGGCCGCGACCTGACGGGCCGACCGGCCGGAACAGACGATCATATAATCGGCGACAGAGGAGCGGCCACGCAAGTCGATGGTGACAACGTTTTCCGCTTTGTCATCGTCAAGGGAGCTGAGAATGCGGGTAAGCAGCGCGTTGCCCTGCCCTTCGAAAGACTGCGCCGTCATTGGCGCGGCCTGCGCAGCCGATGGGTCGGCTGCTTGATGGTTCGGTGACAGGACATTGTCCTCCTGCGTTACACACCTGCTAAGGCCCGGTGCCGGATATTATTCAATGTAGCATTGCAATTGCAAAAGCTCAATGAACCTTGGATCTGTGCCCCAAACACGCCCGAAACGTCAGTCAGACGCGACAGCTACACCGTCGGGTGCCAGAACTTGTTCCCCGCTGCCATCGGGCTTCAACACTCGTACTTCGCGTTGTGGGAAGGGGATGGAAATGCCGTTGGCCTGGAACGCGTCCCAAAGGGCAAGATAGACATCGCCGCGGATATTGGTCAGGCCCTGACTTGGGTCCGTGATCCAGAAACGTAAGATATAGTCCACGGAACTGTCGCCAAAACCGGTGATGTGGCAGACAGCAGCACGGGACTTCAGCACGCGCGACACGGAATAGGCCGCCTCTATCGCGATGCGGCGCACCAGATGCGGATCGTCACCGTAAGACGTGCCGAAAAAGAGGTCGATACGCACATATTCATTGGAATGCGACCAATTGACCACCTGCCCGGTGATCAGATCCTCGTTCGGGATCAGATATTCCTTGCCCTCGCGGGTGACGACGCTGACATAGCGCGCGCCAAGGCTTTCGATCCAGCCGAACGTATCACCAAGGCTGATCACATCGCCGGGCTTCACCGATTTGTCGAGCAGGATAATCACGCCCGACACAAGGTTCGACACGACCTTTTGCAGACCGAAACCAAGGCCGACGCCGATGGCACCCGACAGGAAGGCAAGCCCGGTCAGATCGAAACCCACCGCCTTCAACCCGATAAAGAAGGCGGCGGAATAAAGGGTGACCTGCAGGAACTTGACGCTCAGCACCCGCATGGAGGGGCTGATATCCTGATTGGCGCTGATCTTGGTGGCGGCGGTGCCGGCGATAGCCCTGGCACCAAAAAACAGGATACCGGTCACCAGAACCGCCTTCAGGATCGCCAACACCGAAAGGTGGAAATCGCCGAAGTTGATCGCCAGCCCGTCCAGAAAACGGGCGGCAGCATCATGCAGGCCGACATAATAGAGCGTGGCATAGATGGTCAGGCCCCAGCTGACCATTCGCCGCAAAAGCCGGTTCTTTATCAGTTGCGACGCGATGCGGATGAAAAGCCAGGCTGTGGCGATGGTCGCGGCCAAGGTGATGATATAGCGCCGCGACGGGAAGATGTAGACAAAGGCAAAGCCGCTCGACATTGCCCAGCTGGCCACGGCAAAGAAGGCGAGCTGCATCTGGTTGCGCAGCACCACAAGCCAGCGCAACTGCCATTTCGGCCGGTTTTCCAGGCTACGGATCCAGTTGCCAAACTTCGGGCCCAGCCAGCGCGCCAAGAGCCAGGCCGCGACCAGACAGGCTATTACAGCCGCCAACTGTCCAAGCTGATTGGGCAGCGACAAAAGCCGAAGGTTCAGCTTTATCGCCCGCCAAAGGTCGTCCAGCCCGGTGACGATTGCGTCAAGTTCGCCGTCCATTAGCCCCCTTTCCTTTCATTCCAACTCTGCCCTCGATAGGCGCGGTAAAGCAAGGCCGCTGTGCTTTGGTCCGAAAAATGCCCCGAAAAGCAACGCGACCGGTCGGCAAGGCCCCGCATACGCCATTAGTCTGGCACTTGCGGCAGGGGCCAACAGGTTGTATCTGCAGCCTATGTACAGATTTTTCGACATGGATGACCGTGCGCGCCTGCCTTGGCGGTTTTTCGGCGCGACGATGACGGTGCTGGCCCGACTTTGATCGGCGCCCATTCCTGTCGCATTTTAGATTCCCCTAAATAACCGGAGAGGACCGATGTCCCCCAAGACCCTCTATGACAAGATCTGGGATGCCCATGTCGTCGATACCCAGGACGATGGCACCTGCCTTTTGTATATCGACCGCCACCTCGTGCACGAAGTGACCAGCCCCCAGGCCTTCGAAGGCCTGCGCATGACCGGCCGCAAGGTCCGCGCGCCGGAAAAGACCATCGCGGTGCCCGACCATAACGTGCCCACGACGCTCGACCGCGCCAATGCCGCCACGATGACCGAAGACAGCCGCATTCAGGTCGAGGCGCTCGACAAGAACGCCCGCGATTTCGGTGTGCATTATTATCCCGTCTCTGACATCCGTCAGGGCATCGTCCATATCGTCGGGCCGGAACAGGGCTGGACCCTGCCGGGCATGACCGTGGTCTGCGGCGACAGCCACACCGCGACCCACGGTGCCTTCGGTGCGCTCGCCCACGGGATCGGCACCTCGGAGGTCGAGCATGTTCTGGCGACGCAGACGCTGATCCAGAAGAAGTCGAAGAACATGAAGGTGGAGATCACCGGCAAGCTGCGCCCCGGTGTGACCGCGAAGGACATCACCCTGTCTGTGATCGGCGCGACCGGCACGGCGGGCGGCACCGGCTATGTCATCGAATATTGCGGCGAGGCGATCCGCGATCTGTCGATGGAAGGCCGCATGACCGTCTGCAACATGGCGATCGAGGGCGGTGCGCGCGCCGGCCTGATCGCGCCGGATGAGAAGACCTTTGAATATGTTCAGGGCCGTCCGCACGCGCCGAAAGGTGCGCAGTGGGAAGCGGCGCTCAACTGGTGGAAGACGCTCAAGACCGACGAGGGCGCGCATTTCGACAAGGTCGTGACGCTGAAGGGCGAGGATATCGCCCCGGTCGTGACCTGGGGCACCAGCCCCGAGGATGTGTTGCCGATCACCGATGTGGTCCCTGATCCGTCCTCCTTCACCGGCGGCAAGGTCGAGGCGGCACAGCGTTCGCTTGACTATATGGATCTGAAACCGGGGCAGAAGCTGACCGATATCAAGATCGACACGGTTTTCATCGGCTCCTGCACCAACGGCCGGATTGAGGATCTGCGCGCAGCCGCCGCGATCCTGAAAGGCAAGAAGATCAAGGACGGCATGCGCGCGATGGTCGTCCCCGGCTCTGGTCTTGTCCGGGCGCAGGCCGAGGAAGAGGGGCTCGCCCAGATCTTCATCGATGCCGGTTTCGAATGGCGGCTTGCCGGGTGTTCGATGTGCCTTGCGATGAACCCAGACCAGCTTTCGCCCGGCGAACGCTGCGCTGCAACCTCGAACCGCAATTTCGAGGGCCGCCAAGGCCGGGGCGGCCGCACCCACCTCATGTCGCCCGCAATGGCGGCGGCGGCGGCGGTCATGGGGCACCTCACTGATGTTCGGGAGATGATGTAATGCAGAAATTCACCACCCTCACCGGGATCGCGGCGCCGATGCCCTTGGTCAATATCGACACCGACATGATCATCCCCAAGCAATTCCTCAAGACGATCAAGCGCTCGGGTCTTGGCGTTAATCTCTTTGATGAAATGCGCTATAACGCCGACGGGTCGGAAATCGCCGACTTCGTCCTGAACCAGCCCGCCTATCGCAGCGCCGAGATCCTCGTCGCAGGCGAGAATTTCGGCTGCGGGTCGAGCCGGGAACACGCGCCCTGGGCGCTTCTCGATTTCGGCATCCGCTGTGTGATTTCGACCTCTTTCGCGGATATTTTCTACAACAACTGCTTCAAGAACGGCATCCTGCCTATCGCCTTGCCAAAAGAAGCTGTCGATCATCTGATGAACGACGCCCAGAAAGGTGCCAACGCCCGCATAACCATCGATCTGGAAGCCCAGACCGTTACAAGCGCAGATGGTACCAGCTTTACCTTCGAGGTGGACGCCTTCAAAAAACACTGTCTGTTGCACGGGTTGGACGATATTGGCCTGACGCTGGAAAAATCTGTCTCTATCGACACATTTGAAAAGTCGGCGGCGCAGAGCCGACCTTGGGTCTGATCATCGAAACACCACTATATATTGGGCCGCCAACTAGGGCGGCCCTTTTTTTGCCACAATTTTGCCCGGATTCGGCGCGGCTTTTGATGCAAAGCCGCACCAGTTTCATCATCAAATGGCCGTTATTTAAGGATTAACCTTAACGAACTGTTGCCAGGGGGACGGGAAATGGACAAAACTGTGGCAAGAATAAGGCAGCTTGCCACAATTGGCGGACCTGTCAAAAATGCAAGCCGCGGCCTTGAATCGCGGCTGATGATTTTGAGGGTGTAGAGCGTTGTTTTCCCAGATAACAGGCGCATTAGTGCGCGCGGTTTTGGTGATGATTTTGATCGCCATCCCGTCGCTCATGTTGCCTGGCGTCAGCAGTGACACCACACAGATCGTGGCCCTCGTGGCGGTCTTTGCCGCCGGCCTGACTTTTTTCGAATATGTCTCTGTCTACCCCGGCCTTGTCGAATTCCGGGACGCTCCGCCCTTTAACCGGCTGCGTTACCTGTCGCTGCTGGCGACGGTCCTTCTGATTTCCACCATCGTGCGCGGCCAGACCCAGCCAACCACCCTTACCCTTTTCATCGAGGCGTTGGGAACCAAGCTTGGCCAGGCGATCGACGTGCCCTTCAGCCCCGTGCGGCTGATCCTGTTGATGTTGCCGGAAAATGTATCTGATTATCACTATGTTCTGGTTCGCACGGCGGCGGGCATTTCCTATCTTATCTCGCTTCTGACACTCGTGATCTTTGTGCTGACCATGCGTTTCATCGGCTGGCCGAACCGGATGGGCAGTTTCAACGTCTGGATCAACCTGCCGACCTTCGATCCGACCACCGGCGGCGATGTGGTTGACCGGCTGACCCGCGATTCACGTGCGAATGTGCTATTGGGCCTGCTGTTGCCATTTGTCATTCCCGTGGTGATGAAGGTTGCCTCCATCAGCTTTTCGCCGGTAACACTTGAAAGCCCCCACACCCTGATCTGGACAATGACCGCATGGGCCTTTCTTCCCGCCAGCCTCTTCATGCGCGGCATTGCGATGGGGCGGATCGCCAAGATGATCGCCAACAAGCGCCGCACCCTTGCGCCTGCAGACGCCGCCGAGGGCGCAGAATATCAGCCCGCCTAGGCCTTCTGGCCTGTGCCCTGCTCTGGCCTTTGACGGCGGGGGCGGAAAGCTTGCGGGTGGCCACCTATAATGCCGATCTAAGCCGCAAAGGCCCCGGACTGTTGGCCCGGGATATTGCTGGTGGGCAGGATGCGCAGGTGGCCGCCGTTGTGGCGGTTCTGGCCGCCACGGCCCCCGATATCCTGCTGATCACCGAACTTGACTGGGATGCGCAATCCACTGCCCTCATGGCGCTGCAGCAGGCCCTCGCCGCTGCGGGGCAACGTTACGACCATACCTTTGCCTTTCAGCCCAATACCGGCATTCCCACCGGTTTTGACCTTGATGGCGATGGCAATGCGCTTGGGCCGCGCGACGCTCAGGGCTATGGGCGGTTTTCCGGCCATCGCGGCATGGCGATCCTGTCAAAACGGCCCATCGACCGCGAGGGGGCGCGGGATATGTCGGCGCTATTGTGGCGCGATCTGCCGCAGGGGCGGTTGGCCGATGCCAGGCTGCCGGAAGGGGCCGAGGCGGTTCTGCGCTTGTCCACAACCGGTCACTGGGATGTGCCGGTCACGCTTGGCGACGGGCAGGTCCTGCATCTGCTGGCATGGAGCGGCGCGCCCCCGGCCTTTCCGCCCCTCTCCACAAGTATCGCCCGCAATCATGACGAAACCGCCTTTTGGCTGCGCTATCTTGATGGCGATCTGCCCTGGCCCGCGCCAGAGACGCCTTTCGTGATCCTCGGCGATGCCAATAGCGATATCGCCGACGGTGGCGGTGATCCGGTGGCCATGGCAGCGTTACTGTCAGACCCGCGCCTGACCGACCCCCTGCCCACCAGCCCCGGCGGCCTGATGGCGGCACTGCCGGACAAAAACGGCGATCCGGCACTTGATACTGCCGACTGGGCGGCCAACCGCAATGTCAAAGACAATTTGAGGGTCGATTACGTTCTGCCCTCCGCGGATCTGAGGGTCACGGCGGCCGGGGTCTTTTGGCCCTTGCCGGATGATCCGATGGCCAGGATCGCCGCAACCGCATCACCGCACCGGTTGGTCTGGGTCGATATTACCCTGCCCTGAGCGGAGGCAGGTGGGCGCTGACCACCTCTGCCAGAGAGGCTTGGCGGAACTCTGGCAGGATGGCTGCTAGGGGGGCCGGATCAAGACTATGGGGCAGGCGGTAGAGATAGCGCATTTCTGTCAGCTCTCGCGCAAGTTCCCAAAAGGGTGCGGTCAGCCGCAAAAGCCACCAGGGGAAAGCTGTCACCTGGGGCGGGCGACCTGTCTGACGCTCGATCTCGCGGGCAAGATCGCGGGTCGAAAAGGTCAGCCCGGCAAAGGGGATGTCGGCAAAGGCGGGCAGGTCGGCACGCCTTTCGGCCAGCGCCACCGCTGCGCGTGCCATGTCTGGCAGGTTGGCAAAGCTGCGCGGCACGTCCAGCTCGGCCAAAGCGGACAGCCGGTTACGCGCCAGATGTTTCAGCGTGACCAGCCGCAGGATCGACCCCGGCGCATCGGCATCAATGAAATCGCCGCCGCGCAAGATGATCACCCGCAGACCTTCGGCCGCAGCAGCGCGGTAGCGCGCCTCTGCCGCCACTCTGACCGCGCCCTTGCGCGATACTGGCCGGTGCGGTGTGGCGGCATTCCATGGGCCGGGCTCCTTGCCATAAACATAGACATTGCCCGGAAAGAGGATTGTCGCCCCCGATGACTTTGCCGCGCCAATCACCTGTTCGGTGATCGCTGGCACCAGACCAGTCCAATTGTGATAATTCTGCGGGTTCATGGCATTGACGATCAGCTGCACGCCCTTGGCCGCCTCTGCCATGTCAGTGCCGCGCTTGTAAGCCCGCACATCCCAGCCCGCCGCCTGAAAGGCCCGCAGCGCATTGCGCCCAAAAAGCCCGCCCGCGCCCAATATCAATACCTTTTCCCGCATCTAGCTGCCCTTTCAATTGCCGTTGACCAAGGATGCGTCATTCACAAACATATATAAATTGCGAATTTTTGTACTTATGATATGCGTTTTTGCATGGATAAGTTGACAGACTGGACTCTGACCCAATCCTTTCTGGCCGTGGCTGAAACCGGTTCGCTATCGGCGGCGGCGCGGAAGCTTAGGCTTAGCCAGCCGACGCTTGGCCGCCATATTGCCGAATTGCAGCAATCGTTGGGGATGGTGCTCTTCCTGCGCAACCCGCGCGGCCTGACGCCGACAGAGGCGGCGATGGATCTTTTGCCCCATGCCCGCGCCATGGCCAAGGCGGCGGC
>JBARVM010000346.1:0-16164 GCA_049646265.1 Paracoccaceae bacterium | reverse complement strand
TGCCGTCCTGATTCAGGCGGATACCGTGTGCTGCTGCTGTCTTTGGCGTAAACTCAATGGATTCCAGTATGTTACGCCCCGACAAAAGCGCCTCTGCCTTTGCCCCGAACGCGCGGCGCCTCTCTTCTCCGACGCAGCCGACATCAAGGCCGACCGGCGTCAACCGCTGGTCGGCATTGTCTGCGCGCAGGGAAAGCCTGTACTCCGCACGCGAGGTGAACATGCGATAGGGCTCCGACACACCGCGCGTTGTCAGGTCGTCGATCATTACGCCGATATAGCTGTCGGAACGGCTGAAGGTGATCTTCTCCCCCCGCGCTGCATAGCGCGCCGCGTTCAGGCCAGCCACCAGCCCCTGCGCGCCCGCCTCCTCGTAGCCAGTCGTTCCGTTGATCTGGCCCGCCAGAAAGATACCGGGGACGGCCTTCAGCGCCAGAGTCGTCGTTAGCGCCCGTGGGTCGATATAGTCATATTCGATCGCATAGCCGGGCTGGGTGATGGCAACCGCCTCTAGGCCGGCTACGGACCGCACATATTGCTCCTGCACTTCGGCAGGAAGCGATGTCGAAATGCCGTTCGGATAAACCGTTGTGTCGTCAAGGCCTTCCGGCTCCAGAAAGATCTGATGCGATGTCTTGTCGGCAAAGCGGACGATCTTATCCTCGATCGACGGGCAATAGCGCGGCCCGACCCCGTCGATATGGCCGCCATACATGGCCGAACGCGCCAGATTTTCGCGAACGATTTCGTGCGTCCGCTCGTTCGTGTGGGTGATGCCGCAGGAAATCTGCCGTGCAAACGGGGTCCGATGCAGAAAGGAAAACAGCGCCGGATCTTCGTCGGCGGCCTGCATTTCCAGCGCGGTCCAGTTTATGGTCCTGCCGTCCAGCCTTGGCGGCGTGCCCGTTTTCAGCCGCCCCATTGGCAGTCCCATGCCGCGCAGCCGGTCAGCAAGCGGCACCGAGGGGCGATCGCCAACCCGGCCCCCCTCAGACCGCTGGTCGCCAATATGCAACACGCCGCGCAAAAAGGTACCGGTACAAAGAACCACGGCGCGACAACCAACCCTGGCGCCGTCCGCCAACAGGACGCCGGTAAGGGTTTCGCCCTGCATCTCCAGATCGGAAACCTCGCCCTCAACAACGCTAAGGTTCTGAATTTTCGAAACTTCTAGCTGCATCTCCCGGCGAAAAATCTTCCGGTCGGCTTGGGTGCGAGGGCCCTGAACGGCCGGGCCCTTGCGCCGGTTAAGCAACCGAAACTGGATCCCGGCACGGTCCGCCACGCGCCCCATAAGGCCGTCAAGCGCGTCGATCTCGCGCACCAGGTGACCCTTGCCAAGGCCGCCGATCGCCGGATTGCAGGACATTTCTCCGATCGCATCCGCGCGCATGGTGATCAAGGCCGTGGACGCGCCCATTTGCGCCGCCGCTCGGGCCGCTTCTACGCCGGCATGCCCTCCGCCGACCACCACGACATCAAAATGTTTCACGTGAAACAACCTCACTTGCCTATGCAGAAGCTCGCGAATATCTCGCCCAACAAATCTTCCACGTCCACACGCCCAACCAGCGAATCCAGCGCCAGTGTAGCATGTCGCAACTCCTCTGCCGCCAGCTCGGCGCGCATCGACTCGCCTTCTATCTGTTCTTCAGCCGATTCCAAACCCCGAATCGCGCGCAGCAAGGCGTCCCGATGCCGCTCACGGGTCATCAGGCCGGCCCCCGCCGCCATCTTGGCGACCCGTTCGCCGACCTCTGCCACCAGCTGGTCAACCCCGGCGCCCGTCAGGCCAGACACGGAAAGCCCAGAAACATCCTGCAGATCAGCCTTGCCAGCGACAAGAATGTCGCCCGCCTGTGGCGGCAATAGCGGCACCTCCTGCCCGTCCAGTAAAAAGACGCGCAGGTCAGCCAACCGCGCACGTTCCAGCGCACGCTCGATGCCGATCTGCTCCACCCGGTCGCTACTCTCCCGCAGGCCAGCCGTATCCAGAAGCGTCACGGGCAGGCCGCCGATATCCATCCGCACCTCGATAACATCCCGCGTTGTCCCGGCGACTTCGGAGGTGATGGCCGCATCCCGCCCCGCCAACCGGTTCAAAAGCGTTGATTTCCCCGCATTTGGCCGACCGACAATTGCCACCTCATAACCATCACGAATGCGCTCCGCCGCCCCGACTGCCGCTATCTCCTTCCGCAAATCGCCGCCCACCGAACGGATCAGATCGCGCACCTCGGGAAACACATCTTGCGGCACTTCCTCATCGGCAAAGTCGATGGTCGCCTCCAACAGCGCCGCCGCGCGGATCAGATCGCGGCGCCAACCCTCTGCCCGCCGGCCGATTGCCCCGGACAGCACACGCAAGGCCTGACGACGCTGCGCTTCGGTTTCCGCGTCGATCAGATCGGCCAGGCCTTCGACCTGCGTCAGATCGAGCCGCCCATTCTCCAACGCGCGCCTGGTAAACTCCCCGGCCTCCGCCATACGCAGCCCCGGCTGCCCGGACAGCGCTGCCAGAACGGCGGAAACGGTCGCACTTGACCCATGAAGGTGCAATTCAGCCGCCGCTTCTCCAGTAAAGCTCTCGCCCTCGGCAAAGATAAGAACCAGCGCCTCGTCCAAGGGTTCGCCCTGCCAGGTCAGGCGCCGCAGTGCTGCCTTGCGAGGCGCGGGCAAGGCCACCCCAAGCGCCTGCAGCGCCGTCCATGAGCATGACCCCGACAGACGGACAATCGCAACGCCCGACTTGCCGCGGGCAGTGGCCAGTGCAAAAATCGTATCCATGCTTAACTTATTGTTCTATAAGAACAAAAACAGATCAGGCGTTCATCGAATCGAAGAATTCGCTGTTGGTCTTGGTTTGTTTCAGCTTCGAAAGCAGAAACTCGATCGCATCCGTCGTGCCCATCGGGTTCAGAATTCTGCGCAGCACATAGGTCTTTTGCAGGTCCTTCTGATCCACCAGCAGATCCTCCTTCCGCGTCCCGGATTTCAGGATATCCATCGCCGGGAAGACGCGTTTGTCGGCAACCTTGCGGTCAAGCACGATTTCAGAGTTACCGGTGCCCTTGAACTCTTCGAAGATCACCTCGTCCATCCGGCTGCCCGTATCGATCAGCGCCGTGGCGATGATGGTCAGCGACCCGCCCTCTTCGATATTCCGAGCCGCGCCAAAGAACCGCTTCGGCCGCTGCAAGGCGTTGGCATCCACACCACCGGTCAGAACCTTGCCAGATGACGGCACGACCGTGTTAAAGGCACGGCCAAGTCGGGTGATCGAATCCAGCAAGATCACGACATCCCGCTTATGTTCCACCAACCGCTTAGCCTTCTCGATAACCATTTCCGCCACCGCCACATGGCGCGTTGCCGGCTCGTCAAAGGTCGAAGAAACAACCTCCCCCTTGACCGAGCGTTGCATGTCCGTGACCTCTTCGGGCCGTTCGTCGATCAATAGCACCATCAGGTAACATTCCGGATGGTTCGCCGCGATCGAATTGGCGATATTCTGCAAAAGAACCGTCTTACCGGTCCGCGGCGGTGCCACGATCAGGCCGCGCTGGCCCTTCCCGATCGGCGCCACCAGATCAATGATCCGAGCAGACCGGTCGCGAATCGTGGGATCGGCCACTTCCATCTTCAGCTGCTCATCAGGATAAAGCGGCGTCAGGTTCTCAAACGCCACCTTGTGCCGCGCTCGTTCCGGATCTTCAAAATTGATTGCCGTCACCTTGGTCAGCGCAAAGTAACGTTCATTGTCGCCCGGCGCACGTATGTCACCCTCTACGGTATCGCCGGTGCGAAGCGAATATTGGCGCAACATTTCCGGGCTGACATAAATATCGTCCGGTCCGGCCAGATAGTTCGCCGAAGGCGAGCGCAGAAAGCCGAACCCATCCTGCAAAACCTCCAGAACCCCGTCACCACCAATCTCATAACCTTCCTCGGCATATTCCCGCAGGATCGAGAACATCATCTCGCCCTTGCGCATTGTCGAGGCATTCTCGATCTCCAGCTCCTCCGCCATCGCCAGAAGGTCGGCAGGGCTTTTCAGCTTGAGGTCAGCAAGATTCAGACGGTCTTCGGACATGAGCAACTCTCTCGGGGGCGGCAAGGCGCCGCAATGTCAGCATAAGGGGAACACCCAGTCCGGACGGCGGGCTAAGCCGTCACCTAGGGCGATATCGCCGCAAAGTCAACAAAAGCCTAGAATTTGACAATGACCGACAGAACAATGATCGCCAGCAAAACTGTCGGCACCTCGTTCATTATCCGGTAGTGGCGCCCTGAAAGGCGATTTTCGCCGCGCATAAAGTCCTTCCGCCGCCGACCCAGCCAATGGTGAAACCACGTCATGCCCAAAACAGCGCCAGCCTTGGTCCAAGGCCATATTGCGTGCCAATCCACGATCCCCGGCGTCAAGACCAGGCAAATCCCGAAGATCCAGGTCGCGATCATTGCCGGATTCATGATGATCCGCAAAAGCTTGTATTCCATCCGCTGAAACAGTCGGTCTGTCTCGGACCCCAAGGCGCAGTCCTCGACGTGGTAAACGAAAAGTCTCGGCAGGTAGAATATCCCCGCCATCCAGGCAATGACCGAAATCACATGCAAAGATTTGATCCATGGATAGGCCGTTGCCAAAAGGTCGATCATTCTCCGAGGCCCTTCCTGTCGATCACGCCTCTCTTTAACAAGAATAGAGTCTTAAAAGAAGAATGCTGAAGTAGATGGGCCTGTGAAAATGGGGATAGTCCCGATCATCCCGAAAATCATCCATATCTGGACAGCGTTGTGGATAAGTACGGTATGAATCTTTGGATATTTTTACCATGTAATAACAATAACTTAAAAGGTAAATTAGCAAGAGATAAGGCAAATATTTCCACAGGGGCGGAAAAAATAAACGCCATACACAGCACCGGCTTTCCGGCGTCCACAGCGGGATTACATCCCTGGCGCCGCTTGACAAATCCGCATAGCGCCGGGTCTTTGGGCCCATCTTCGCTTGCCCACACCGCTGACCGGCTCCACTACACACACTTATTCACAGAAAGACCAACATGCCCCCCAACCAGCCCGAAATCGTCCTCGCATCTGCGTCGCAGATCAGGGCGCGGCTTTTGCAGAATGCCGGGCTCCGCTTTTCGATCAGCCCCGCCCGCATCGACGAAGAGGCCATTCGCCAAAGCTGTCTGGCCGAGGGCGCATCAGCCCGTGATCTCGCCGACCGTCTCGCCGAACTGAAGGCAGAAAAGGTTTCAGCAAAACATCCGCAGGCCCTGACCCTTGGCGCCGATCAGATATTGGAATGCAACGGGCAGATCTTTGCCAAACCCTCTTCGCTCGAAGAGGCGCGCCAACAGTTGCGCAGCCTTTCCGGCCAAACCCACCGGCTTTTTTCGGCGCTGGTCGTCAGTCAGGCCGGCCGCAGCCTTTGGCGTCATGTCGGGCAGGTCAGTTTGCGGATGCACGATCTTTCCGACGGGTTCATTGACGATTATCTCGATCGAAACGGCCCCACGCTCCGGGAATCGGTGGGATGTTACCGGATAGAGGAGGAGGGTGTGCGGCTTTTCGCCGATATATCGGGTGACTACTTCCATATCCTCGGCCTGCCGCTGACAGAGCTCTTGACCTGGATGCATATTCGCGGCGACATCACCACATGAATGCACCTGCCCAAATTCCAATTGCCGCCGTAGTGGGCTCGCCCGTGGCCCATTCAAAGTCACCGCGACTGCATAGTCATTGGCTCAAGACCTACGGTATCCCGGGTCACTATATCCCGCTTGATGTTGCACAGACTGATCTCGAACAGGTGATCAGAGCCATGATCAAGGCAGGCTTTGTTGGTTGCAATGTGACCATTCCGCATAAGGAAAAGGTTCTTGCCCTGGCCGACACGGTTACCGACCGGGCTGCGCTCATTGGCGCTGCCAACACACTTGTTTTCCGCAAGGACGGCAAGATTTGGGCAGATAATACAGATGGTTACGGCTTTGTCGCCAATCTTCGCCAGAACGCCCCGAATTGGGCGCCAGAGGCTGGCCCGGCCGCGGTCTTGGGGGCAGGTGGTGCTGCGCGGGCCGTCGTGGCTTCCTTGCTCGAAATGGGTGCACCGGAAATTCGCCTGTCCAACCGGACCAAGGCAAGGGCAGAGGATCTGCGCACCGAATTCGGCGCCCGGATCGTCGTCTATGACTGGGTGCAGGCCGCCAATATGCTCGAAGATGCGTTGACTGTGGTCAACACCACCTCGCTTGGCATGGTAGGCAAGCCAGAGTTCCGCGTGCCGCTTGACGCGCTTTCGTCGCGCGCGACGGTAACAGACCTTGTCTATACGCCCCTGAAAACCAGCTTTCTTGCGGCGGCGGAAAAGGCGGGCTGCACCGTAGTTGATGGTTTGGGCATGTTGCTTCATCAGGCAACGCCCGGATTTGAGCGCTGGTTCGGCCACCGGCCAGAGGTTGATCAGGCCGCGCGCGACGCGGTTCTGGCGGAATGAAACGGCCGCTGCTGCTCGGCCTGACCGGCTCTATCGGCATGGGAAAGTCGACGACCGCCGGTTTTTTCGCCGCAGAGGGGATTCCGGTCTGGGATGCTGATACGGCCGTGGCAGAACTTTACAGGCCGGGCGGCGCGGCGGTTGCCCCGCTTGGCGCGCTCTATCCCGAAAGTCTCCTCCAGGGCGGCATCGACCGTGGCAGGCTCAGGGCGCGAATCGCTGCTGACCCGTCGGCCCTCGCGAGGATCGAGGGTGTGGTCCACCCGCTTGTCGCCGCGCATCGGGCGGCATTCATAGAGGAGGCGGCGAAAAAGGGCGCCTGGATGGTGCTGCTTGATATTCCCCTTCTGTTTGAGACGGGTGCGGACAGTATGGCCGATGAGGTCCTGGTGGTTACCGCGCCAGAGGATGTGCAGCAAGACAGGGTCATGGCCCGGCCCGGCATGACCAAGGCACATCTGGCGACGATTCTAGCGCGACAGATGCCAGACGTCGAAAAACGCGCCCGCGCCGGGCATGTCATCGAAACCCTGTCCCTTGACCAGACGCGCCGCGCGGTCAAAGCTTTGATCGACAAACTAAGGACCGCGCATGCGTGAAATCGTTCTGGACACGGAAACCACCGGTTTTGAACCGTCAGAAGGGCACAGGATCGTCGAAATTGGCGCGATAGAGCTTTTCAACCATGTGCCGACCTCGCGCATCTATCATCAATATATCAACCCCGAACGCGCCATGCCGTCCGAGGCCTTTGCCGTTCACGGTCTGGGCGACGATTTTCTGCGCGATAAGCCCAGGTTCGCCGACATCGCGGCGGATTTTCTGGAATTCATCGGCAGTGATTCCCGCCTGGTGATCCACAACGCCGCTTTCGATATGAAATTCCTGAATGCAGAGCTGAACTGGGCTGGCCAGTCGGTGATTGCCCCGGATCGCGCGCTTGACACCGTACAGATGGCGCGGCGCAAGTTTCCCGGCTCCCCCGCCTCGCTGGACGCGCTCTGCCGCCGTTTCGGTATCGACAATTCGGCCCGCGACAAGCACGGCGCGCTGCTCGACAGCGAGCTGTTGGCAGAGGTCTATCTGGAGCTTATCGGCGGCCGCCAGCCGGATTTCGGCCTTTCGACCACGGCAGAGGTGACCAGCAAAAGCGATAGCGCAGAAGAGGACTGGACGGTTCCGCGCCGCCCCGCACCCCTGCCCACCCGTCTGACAGAGGCGGAGCGCGCCGCGCATGCCAGTTTCGTCGAAAACCTAGGCGAAAAGGCTATTTGGCGGCGGTTTGGCTAGCTGCCGGTTCCGCGCAAAACCACAACAAAGGTGCGCAACAGGATTCGCAGGTCGGAACGTGCGCCAAGGCTGGCGGCATAAGCGTCGTCAAAATGGCGGCGGTCGGAAAAGCTGCTGACATCGCGCCCGCTGATCTGCCAGGGACCGGAAAGGCCCGGCAGTAAGGAGTAATAGGGCGCAGTTTGCCCGGTTGAATATAATGCACGCTGATTGGGCAAAAAGGGGCGCGGGCCGATCAACGACATGGTTCCGTTCAGCACATTCCATAGTTGCGGCAACTCGTCCAGGCTGGTGCGGCGCAGAAACCTCCCAAAGCCGGTAATACGCGGATCATTCGCCAACTTCTGCCGTTCGCGCCACTCTTTTGCCGTCTCGGGGCACCTTGCGATCAGATCGGCCAGCAACTGGTCGGCGCCCGCCACCATGGTGCGCACCTTCCAGCAGCGAAAGACCTTGCCACCACGGCCAACGCGGTATTGGGAAAAAAGTGGCGAAAGCCCGGCCTTGCGCCCCAAAACCCAGGTCAACAGCAGGATCAGGACCAACAGGGGTAATACAACAGGCGCAATCGCAGCCACAAATATCAGGTCAAACAACCGCTTGCCATGGCGGCGGTAGAATCCACCGACAGGTGAGGCCGCCAAACAAGGGTTGGCCACGATAACCGGAGCCGTCATCCGTGTACTTTCAGAAAATACCAGTTTTGGAACCCAGCCCCAGGCCCCGTCCCGCAACCTAAAAAGACAAAGTAAACAAATGGTAAAAATGCCAGGTGCCGTTTCGGTACTCCGCTGACCGGCAGCATTTGCGCGCAACACAAATGGGACGCTGCCAAGTCAAAAAAAATCGCCGGTTACGGGGTCGAAAGATCTTTTCAAAGTTGCGTCGGTGCGAAAGGGTGGCGACAGTTATTCGCGAAAGGCGCCCCATGCAACTCTTTCACTCCCCGACAACGCCCTTCGGCCGCAAAGTCTTGGTGCTTCTGATCGAAACCGGTCAGCTGGGCGACGTAACCGTAACCGCGGCAGGCGGCTCGCCGCTTGCTTCGGAAAACATGCCCCTTAGCCACAATCCCTTGGGCAAGATACCTGCCCTTGTGCTTGACGATGGCCGCACGCTTTTTGATAGCCGGGTCATTTGCCGCTATCTCGACGACCGCGCTGGCGGCAATCTATACCCCGCGGCGCCAGCCCTTTGGGATGTCCTGACGCTGGAGGCGACGGCGGACGGTATGCTTGATGCAGCTATTCTGGCGGTCTATGAGGCGCGGCTCCGCCCGCCGGAAAAACAGTTTCCCGAGTGGGCAGAGGCGCAGCTGAAAAAGGTTGATCGCGCCCTTGACGCGATCGAACGCCAAAAGCTGGACCAGTTGAATGCCCCTTTGAATATGGGTCAGATCGTGCTTGGTTGTGCGCTGAGCTATCTTGATTTCCGCCACGGCCAGCGAAACTGGCGAGAGGGCAGGCCGGGCCTCTCAGCATGGGAAAAGTCCATCGCGGCGCGCCCCAGCTTTCAGGAAACTGTACCCAAAGGATGAAGCGGCAGCCATTCAACAGGGTCGCGCAAAAGGGCCAATTTCGCAACAAAGGTGCGCTTGACTGTGTTTTCAAGGACACCTTGCCCCAACTGCGCCCTATTGTCCGCTGGACGGGCCTGAATTTGACCGCTAATAACCCCGCGAACGGCTGCGCAACCTGTGGCCAAATATCGTATGGCCGCGCTGTCGGTTGATGAAGGGAGAGTAAGACGTGTCTCACGCTGATGATCACGCAGGTACCCGGAGGGATTTCCTCTATTACGCCACCGCCGGAACTGGCGCTGTAGCGGCAGGCGCTTCGGTCTGGACGCTTGCCGACCAGATGAACCCCTCGGCCGATGTCCGGGCGCTGGCCTCCATCATGGTTGATGTCAGCGGCGTACAGCCCGGCACGCAGATCACCGCCAAGTGGCGCGGCAAGCCGGTGTTCATCCGCCGCCGCACGCAGGAAGAAATTGACGCGGCCCGCGCCGTCGCCCTTTCTGACCTGGTCGACGACAAATCTGAAAATGACAACCTTTCGCCCGAGGCGGACGCTTCGGACGAAAACCGCACGCTGGACGAAGCGGGCGAATGGCTGGTCATGATGGGTGTTTGCACACACCTTGGCTGCGTGCCGCTTGGCAACGGGGCGGGTGAATTTGGCGGCTGGTTCTGCCCCTGCCACGGTTCGCACTACGACACTGCGGGACGTATCCGCAAAGGCCCGGCGCCGCGCAACTTGCCAGTGCCTGTCGCGAAATTTGAAAACGAAACTACGATCAAGCTGGGCTAAGGGGACGGACGATGGCTGGTATTCCACACGATCATTACGAACCCAAAACCGGGATCGAACGCTGGCTGCATAGCCGCTTGCCCATTGTGGGACTTCTTTACGATACGCTGATGATCCCGACACCGAAGAACCTGAACTGGTGGTGGATCTGGGGCATTGTTCTGGCTTTCTGTCTGGTTCTGCAAATTGCGACCGGCGTTGTGCTGGTGATGCATTATACGCCCCACGTCGATATGGCCTTCGCCTCGGTTGAACATATCATGCGTGACGTGAACGGCGGCTGGCTCTTGCGCTATCTGCACGCCAACGGCGCCTCGCTTTTCTTCTTCGCCGTCTATATCCACATTTTCCGCGGCCTCTTCTATGGCAGCTACAAGGCCCCGCGCGAAGTGACCTGGATCATCGGCATGCTGATCTATCTGGCGATGATGGCCACGGCCTTCATGGGTTACGTTCTTCCCTGGGGGCAGATGTCCTTCTGGGGCGCGACGGTTATCACCGGCCTCTTCGGGGCGATCCCCGGCATCGGCCCGTCGATCCAGACCTGGCTTCTGGGCGGGCCGGCGGTTGATAATGCCACGCTGAACCGCTTCTTCTCGCTTCACTACCTTTTGCCGTTCGTGATCGCCGCTCTGGTTGTCGTCCATATGTGGGCCTTCCACACGACGGGCAACAACAACCCGACGGGTGTCGAAGTGCGCCGAGCCTCCAAGGCAGAGGCAGAGAAAGACACGCTGCCCTTCTGGCCCTACTTCGTGATCAAGGATCTGTTCGCGCTGGTGGTCATTCTGGTTGGCTTCTTTGCCATCGTCGGCTTCATGCCGAACTATCTTGGCCACCCCGATAACTATATCGAGGCGAACCCGCTGGTGACCCCTGCGCATATCGTGCCGGAATGGTACTTCCTGCCCTTCTACGCGATCTTGCGGGCCTTCACCGCGGACGTCTTGGTTGTGCAGATCGTGCAATTCTTGACCTTCGGCATCGTTGACGCCAAGTTCTTCGGCGTTCTGGCGATGTTCGGCGCGATCGCCGTCATGGCGCTGGTGCCATGGCTCGACACGTCTAATGTGCGCTCTGGCCAGTACCGGCCGATGTTCAAATGGTGGTATCGCCTTCTCCTCATCGATTTCGTCGTCCTTATGTGGTGCGGCGCGATGCCGGCCGAACCGCCCTATTCGACAATCTCGCTGATCGCAGCTGCTTACTGGTTCGCCTACTTCCTGGTGATCCTGCCGCTGCTCGGCGTGATCGAAAAGCCGCTGGCGCAACCTGCGACCATCGAAGAAGACTTCAATGCGCACTACGGCGCCAAATCCCACGCAGCCGAGTGACGGAAAGGAAAGATTGAGATGTTGAGAAAAATCGCAATCACCACCATTTCCGCGCTGGCCCTGGGGACCGGCGCGGCGCTGGCTGAAGGTGCGGCCCATGTCGAGGATTTCGCCTTTTCCTTCGAGGGCCCGTTCGGCAAGTATGAAGAGCATCAGCTTCAGCGCGGCCTGCAGGTCTATACAGAGGTTTGCGCCGCCTGCCACGGGTTGAAGTTCGTGCCGATCCGTTCGCTTGCGGACGAAGGCGGCCCGCATCTGCCGGAAGATCAGGTGCGCGCCTATGCCGCCGCCTTTACGGTGGTCGACAAGGAAACTGGAGAGGACCGCCCCGGCGAGCCGAAAGACCATTTCCCGCATTCTTCGCTGCCCAACGCCCCGGACCTCAGCCTGATGGCCAAGGCCCGTGCGGCCTTCCACGGGCCTTATGGCCTTGGGATCAATCAGCTGGTCAAGGGCATCGGCGGGCCGGAATATATCCACGCCGTCCTGACCGGGTATACTGAGGAAACCAAGGACGAGGCGGGTTCGACCTATTACGAAAACCACGCGTTCCCGTCTGGCTGGATCGCCATGCCGCCGCCCCTGGCAGAAGGCGCCGTCACCTATCAGGACGGCACAGAGGCGTCGGTCGAACAGATGTCTGAAGACGTGGCAGCATTCCTGATGTGGGCGGCAGAACCCAAGATGATGGAACGTAAGCGGAGCGGCTTTGCAGCCGTCTTGATCCTGATCCTGCTGGCCGGTCTTTTGTACCGCACCAACAAGCGTATCTGGGCGCCTCACAAGGGCAAGCACACCGCCTGATCTGACCGGTTTTCGCGAAAGACAGTAAGGCGCGTCCCGAAAAGGGGCGCGCCTTTAACGTCCGAGGTATTCGGCAAGTGCGGGCGGCGGGTCAGCAAAAAGCGCTGCCGTTGGACGGGGAGCATGGGCCCGGCCATCGGCAACCAAAAGCGTTTCATCCGCAATGGCCGCCGCGTCTTTCGGGTCATGCGTAACCATTAGAACTGTAAGCCCGCTCTCTTGCGCGGTCTCGTGCACCAGCGACAACATCTCTGCCCGAAGCCCCGGACCAAGGGCGGCAAAAGGCTCGTCAAGGATCAGTAACGGTCGCGCCCGCAGCAGCGCCCGCGCCAGCGCGGCGCGACTTTGCTGGCCGCCCGACAGCGCAGCCGGTTTCCGATCCGCCAACCCCTTCAACCCGGTTCTTTGCAAGACCTCGGCCATGCGGCGCCTTTGTTCTTCGCCAGGCCGCATCCCCCCGTCGAGGCCCAGCGCCAGATTTTGCCAAACAGTCAAATGCGGAAAGAGATTCTGGTCCTGAAAGAGCATCGACAGGGGTCGCTTGCCCGGCGGCAATGCGCCAATATCCTGATCTTGCCAAAAGACCCGCCCGGCATCGGGCGCCACGAACCCGGCAATAACCGCCATCAGCGTCGATTTCCCGGCGCCCGACGGGCCGACCACGGCGATGATACGACCCTGTTCTACCTGAAAATCAGCGGCAAGGCTGAAATCGCCCAGCCTGACGGAAAGCCCTTCAATCCGCAGCATTGGCATTCCCCCAACGGTCAAAGGCCCAGAAGAGCGCGAAGCTTGCCAGCATCAACACCACCGCCGCGCCAGCTGCCTGATCCAGCCTATAGGCAGAGCTGAGCGCATAGACCTGCATTGGCAGCGTTGTGCGGGCCGGGTCGGAGAAGAGTGCCACAACCCCAAGATCGCCCATCGACAGGGCCGCCGCCAACCCACCGGAAAAACCAAGCGGCCCGCGCAGCCGCGGCAGCACGATCCAGCGAAGCCACACCCCGCCCGACAAGTCCAGACTATCCGCCAACCTGTCATAATCGCGGCGGATTGTTCGCATCGCGGGCAGGATGGCGCGTAGGCAAAAGGGCAGGGCCATGGCCGCATTCACCAGTCCGGTAATCCACAACGCCCAGTCGACCGGGCTCACCAGCGGCTGCAGAATTAGGAACAGACCGGTGCCGAGCACAAGGGGCGAAACGGTCAACATCAGCATCACCGCCGCATCGGCCAGATGGGCGGGGCCGGTTGGCAAGTCGATAATCATCATGCCCAGCGCCAGCGCCAGCAGCAGCGCCAGCCCGGTCGCGCCAAGCGCGATGACCACCGACCGACCCAACGCTGGCCAGACCGCACCGGGCAGCCCCGCGATATGCGGCAACCCGCCAACAAGCACCATCGACAGGGGCAGTAAAAGAAACAGGGCGCAAAGGCCGATGGACAGCCCGTCGACCACCCGGCGTGGCCAGCCATCTACGTCCCAACGCTCCACCGGTCGGTCAAGGCCCGCGCCAAAGCCTGTCGCTCGCACCGCCCGCAGGCAGGCCAGCGCGACAGTCAGGGACAGGAGCATCTGCACCCCGGCAAGGCTCGCGGCGTGGGCAAGGTCGAAATCCAGCCGAAAGGCCTGAAAGATCGCCAGTTCCAGCGTTGTGGCCCTTGGCCCGCCGCCCATGGTCAAGGCGACGGCAAAACTGGTCAAGCAGATCAGAAAAATCGCCAAAATGGCCCCCGGCAGGGTCTGGCGCAGCATTGGCCATTCGATAAGCCGGGCAATATCCCGGCCGCTTAAGTCCAGCGATGCTGCCAACCGGAAACGCTCCGCCGGGATCGTGGCCCAACCGCCCAGCAACAGCCGCACCGCAAGCGGCAGGTTCAAAAAGACATGGGCGATGATAACGCCCTCTGGCCCATAGATCGACAGTTCCGGCAGGCCGAGTGCAGCAAGCACCCGGTTGGCACGGCCAGAGCGACCAAAAACCGCCAAAAGACCCATCGTGGCTACAAGGACCGGCAAAAGGAATGGCGCGCCAAGTGCCGTGATCAGCGCCCTGCGCCCCACAAAGCGTCGCCGCGCCAGCGCCCGCGCCACCGGCACGGCCAAAAGACCGCTCAAAAGGGCCGAAAGCGCTGCTTGCCAAAGGGTAAAGCGCAGCGCCGCCCAATCAGCGGGGCCAAAGCCCGCAACCCCCGCCCCGCGCAGGGCAACTGCGATCAGGCTGCCAAGCGACAGCGCCAGCAAAAGGGCCAGCGCCGCGCCGCCAAGGGCAAAGCTTGTTCTGATCAGCCCGCGGCCTCTTGCCATGACACCCTCTACTCGCTCATCACCGCGACCCACTCATCGACCGCCGTTTTCCGCAGCGCTTCCGCCTCTGCCTCTGACAGGAACAGCGTCTTTTCCGGGCGGGGCAGGGCGGCAAAATCTGCCGGCAACCGGTCGGCAGCCAGCTTTGCGGGGTATGACCAGTTGGCCGTGGCAATCATCCCTTGAAAATCTTCCGACAGGACATAGGCCATGAAATCATCCGCCAGTGCCGGCTGATCGGAGCCTGCGAGCTTTGCCGCCAGCTCTGCGGTGAAATAATTCCCCTCGGCAAAGATAGCGGCCGATTTGCTGTGATCGCCCTCGGCGATGATATGGTAAGCGGGGGAGGTGGTGTAGGACAGGACCATATCCACCTCTCCAGCCGTAAACATGCCATAGGATTCCGACCAGCCTTTGGTGACGGTCAGGATCTTGGGCCGCAGCTTTCGCCAGGCATCGGCGGACTGATCACCAAAGACCGCCTTGACCCACAAGACCAGCGCCAACCCCGAAACAGAACTGCGCGGATCTTGAATGGCGATCTTCAGACTGTCCGGCGCCGCCAGAAGGTCGGCAAAGCTCGTCGGCGGGTTGGCCAATTTGGTATTGTCATAGACAAAGGCCGTCTCTCCCCAGTTGAAAGGCAAGAACATCCTGTCATCCCAGCTGACCGGCAGGGTCAGTCCGGCCAGATCCTGACCGTGGTCGGCGAAAAACCCGGTAGCGCGGGCCGCTGCCATCTGGTCGGTCGCAAGGCCGATCACCACGTCGGCATTTGTGCTGGAGCCTTCCAGCATCAGCCGGGGCAGGATGTCGCCTACAACGAATTGCAGGTCGCAGGCGCATATCGCCTCGAACCTCGCCTCTATCTGCGGGCCCGGCCCCCATTCAGACGCGAAATAATCCGGCGCATAGACGGTGAAAACGGGCTTCTCGTCGGCCGCCGCACTAGTTGCAGCGCCTAGAAAGCCCGCGATCATCAGCGCCGAGAAACAGGTATTTTTAGTCATCTCTCACACTCCAATGGTCAGGCGGGCGGAGATGGGGGGTGGCTGATAGAGCGACCTTCCCTCCGCCGGTCTTAACCGGTTCAGGTTCAACGGGTCCGCTTTCGCATCTCAGCACATTTGTGCACCCCGAGGTGCGGCCACCATAGCGGCAAGGCCGCAAGCCGCAAGGGCGAAACGGCTTGACGGGTGGACTGGGAAACGGAATAATTTGATCAAATTAACAGGAGCCGTCATATGCAGATTAGGTCCGTAAACCTCGAGGATGCGCCGCAGGTCGCCGCGCAGATCGCAGCACTTCTGACTGAATTCGCACCGGACGCGCCCACGGATGCCGGCCGCCTGATCGAAACAGCAAAGACGGTTCTGGCATTGCCGAGCGTCACCGGATTTTTGGCAGAAGTAGCGGGGGAGCCGCTGGGCCTGGTCATGCTGAACGAATGTGCGGCCGTCTATGCAGGCGGGGTGTTTGGTGAAATAACGGAACTATATGTCACGCCCGCGCGCCGCTCCGAAGGGATAGCGGCAAAGCTTCTGACCCGCGCGACGGAAGAAGGCCGCGCCCGTGGCTGGGCCCGGATAGAGGTAGGCGCGCCCG
>JBARVM010000345.1:0-5972 GCA_049646265.1 Paracoccaceae bacterium | reverse complement strand
CGTATCTACGCCAACCCTTTCGCCAAACTGCCGGTCGGCAAGGTCCGCTATGGGCTGATGCTGCGCGAGGACGGCATGGTCATGGATGACGGCACCGCCGCGCGTCTGGCCGAGGATAATTTCGTTGTCACCACCACCACCGCCAATGCCGTCGGTGTCTACCGCCATTTGGAATTTTGCCGCCAGTGCCTTTGGCCGGACATGGATGTGCAGCTGATTTCCACCACCGAAGCCTGGGCACAGTTTTCCGTCGCCGGTCCCAAGGCGCGGACGCTTCTACAGGAAATCGTCGATCAGGACATCTCGAACGAGGCTTTCCCCTATATGGCCTGCGGCGAAATCACGGTATGCGGCGGCCTCCGGGCGCGTCTCTTCCGTATCTCCTTCTCGGGCGAGCTTGCCTATGAAATCGCCGTGCCGACCCGCTACGGCGATGCGTTGATCCGCCGTATGGCGGCGCTGGCCGACAAGCTGGGCGGTTGCGTCTACGGGACAGAGGCGCTTGGCGTCATGCGCATCGAAAAGGGCCATGTGGCAGGTAACGAGCTGAACGGTACCACCACTGCGCTCAACCTTGGCATGGCGGGCATGGTGTCGAAAAAGAAGGACTGTATCGGCAATGTCCTGTCGGAACGCGAAGGGATGAACCGCGCTGATGCTTTGGCGGTCATGGGCTTTCGCCCGGTCAACCCGGATGAAGGCCTGACGGCAGGTTCACACCTGATTTCCCAAGGGGCCCCGGCCAATGCGGCCAACGACCAGGGCTATCTGACTTCTGTCGCCTATTCGCCCCATGTCGGCGCGTCCATCGCGCTTGGCTTTCTGAAAGGCGGCGCTGCCCGCAAGGGCGAAATTGTCAGGGCCGTCAACCCGTTGAAAAACAGCGAAGTGCTGGTCGAAGTGGTCTCTGCCCATTTCGTCGATCCCGAAGGAGAGCGTCTGCGTGGCTGAGCATCAAATGAAATCCCTGACGGCGCTGGCCGGAACTGAACCGCATCTTGACCAGTTCGAAGGGCTGACGATCCGCGAAAACCCCGATGTCGCCATGGCCTCCCTGGCCTGCCGGACGGGCCGCGACAAGGATCTTGCCAAGTCCGTCAAGGGGCTGACCGGTTTTGCACTGCCGGTGCCGGGTCAGATGGCGAGCAAGGGTGACTGGGCGGCTTTCTGGACCGGACCGGGCCAGTGGATGATCACCGCTGCCCCCTATGGGGCGCATGAGGCCATTGCCGCCAAGGTCAAATCGACGGTTGGCGACGCCGGTTCGGTGACCGAACAAAGCGACGGCTGGGTCCGGTTCGAGCTGGAAGGGCCGCGAACCGTCGCCATGCTCGAAAGGCTTTGCGCCGTCGACACGGTCAAGATGGGGGCAGGAACGGCCACACGTTGCCAGATCGAACATCTGGGCAGCTTCCTGCTTTGCCACGAGGCGCAGGCGCGCTACAGTCTTTTGACCCTGCGATCTGGCGCCGCCTCCATGCATCATGCGCTGACAACCGCGGCTAAAAGCCTCTGAGGCGCCCGGCTAAAACCTGACCTTGTGGCGCGCCGCAAGGTCGGTAAAGAACTGCCAGGCCACGCGCCCCGAACGGGCCCCGCGTGTGGCCTGCCATTCAATCGCCTCTGCCCGCAAGACAGCGGAATCAATCACAAGCCCATGCGCATCGCAATAGCCCTGGATCATCGCCAGATACTCATCTTGCGTACAGGGATGAAACCCGAGCCAAAGGCCGAACCTATCGGACAGGGAGACTTTCTCCTCCACCGCCTCTGACGGGTTGATCGCGGTGGATCGTTCATTCTCGATCATGTCGCGGGGCATCAGATGTCGCCGGTTCGAGGTGGCGTAAAAGACCACATTCTCCGGCCGCCCCTCGATCCCGCCATCCAAAACCGCCTTCAGCGCTTTGTAATGCTGATCATCATGGCTGAAGGAAAGATCGTCGCAAAACAGCAAGAACCGCGTGGCGGGTGCCGACCGCAAGAGGCCAAGAAGCCGCCCGATAGAGGGAAGATCCTCTCGGCTCAACTCGACCAGCGACAGGGGGTGGCCTTCGGCTGCAACCGCCGCATGCACCGCTTTGACCAGCGAAGATTTCCCCATGCCCCGCGCGCCCCACAAAAGCGCATTGTTGGCCGGCAGGCCCATGGCGAAATGGCGGGTATTTTCCAGCAACGTATCACGAGACCGGTCGATCCCCAGCAAGAGTTGCAGATCGACCCGGTTGACCTTGTCCACCGGCACCAGCCTGTCAGGCTCCACATGCCAGACAAAGGCCGAGGCGGCGGCAAAGTCCGGTGCCGCCTGCGCTGAGGGCGCCAACCGCTCCAAAGCGGCGGCAATACGTTCGAAAATGGCCTTACTCATTCCGGCCCGTCATGCCTCTTCCTCATCCTCATCAATCCAGGTGCCATCCGCACGCATTCGCGCCTCACGCTCCCGCTCGAACCGGGTGATGAGATAGATGGAGATTTCATAAAGCGGGTAAATGGCTGAGAACAGGATCACCTGCGACACGACATCGGGCGGCGTGACAATCGCGGCCACCACAAGGATCGCGACCACCGCATATTTGCGCGTATGTTTCAGCCCCTTGGAGCTGATCAGCCCGGCGCGGCCCATCAGTGTCAGCAGAACTGGCAGCTGAAAACAAAGGCCAAAAGCGAGCACGAAGGTCATGGTCAGCGACAGATAACTTTCGATCGATCCCTGATAGACGACGCTTGTCGGTGCGTCAGACAGGGGCGCGTTACCGCTGGCAGCCGTGCCGAAACTATCCGAAAAGCTGAGAAAGAAGTCGAAGGCGAAAGGCAGGATCACGTAATAGGCAAAGCCGGCCCCGACAAAGAACATGGCGGGCGAGGCCACCAGAAAGGGCAAGAAGGCATTCTTTTCGGACTTGTAAAGTCCGGGCGCCACAAAGCGCCACATCTGATAGGCGATGATCGGAAAGGCCAGGATGAAACCGCCCCAGATCGCGATGCGGATCGCGACGAAGAACCCCTCTTGCATCTTGATCAGCACAAGGCCGCATTCATTGCCACGGGCAATCATCACATCACACATCGGATGCGACAGGAAATTGAAGATCGGCAGCCAATAGATATAGCCGATGACAAAACAGACCGCATAGGCGGCAAAGGAATAGAGGATGCGCGATCTAAGCTCTTTGAGATGCTCGATCAGCGGGGCGCTGCTATCTTCGATCGTGTCCGGACCGCTCATGCTTTGGCTGCCTTGCTCTTGCTGCGCGCCGGAGCGGCGCCTGTCTTGGGTGCGGGTTTGGCTGCGACCTTGGCGGGGGTCTTGGCCGTGGCCTTGGCCGGCGCTTTTGCGGGCGCGTTAGCCACAGCCTTTGACTTGGCCGCCGTCTTTGGCTTGGCTGCTGTCTTGGACTTGGTCGCGGTGGCGGCCTTTACGGCTGGCGCTGCCTCTGCCGCCTGAGGCGTGGCACCTTGCTTGTTAATCTCTTTCAGCTTCTCTGCTGCCTCGCTCAGGACGCTGCGCTTGGCGGCCATCTTTTCGGCCAGAGCCTTGGTGGCCGGGCCCATTTCCGCCTTGGCGGCGGGTGCCTCGGCCGCGCCACTTTGATCGGCGCCATTGCTGGCCGCCTTGTTCTCAGCGCTGGCTGGCTTGGCGGCGGCGGTCGTGGCGGGCTTGGCCTTGACCGGTTTCAACGGATCCCATTTCTCGAACTTGTCGGCGGCATCCTTGACCGCCGTCAGGCCGAGGCTTTTCGCCGATGTCGCGGTTTTCAGATCCTTGACCACGTCATTGACACCGGAGTCCTTGGCCGCCTCTTCCATCGCCCGCTGAAAGTCCCGCGACATGGAGCGCAACTTGGCAGAAAAGCGCCCGATCTGCCGGAAGACCTCTGGCAGGTCTTTCGGGCCGATGACCACAAGCGCAATCACCCCGATAAGCAGAATCTCTGTCCAGCCTAGATTAAACATCGCGCGTCATTCCCGTTAAAGCGCCCGCCATGCCGGGCCTTACTGGCGCAGCATCATCAGGACCAAGGCCCCGGCGCTGACCTGTGTCAGACCTTGTCCTTGTCTTCGGGCGTGACGTCTTTGGCAACCTCGGCTGCCTCGCGCTCTATCTCTTCGGTACCGTCCTTGACGCCCTTCTTGAAGGCAGTGATGCCCTTGCCGAACTCACCCATCAGGCTGCTGACCTTGCCGCGGCCAAAAAGAATGAGCACCACCAAACCGATGACCAATATCTGCATAGGTCCAAATTGCATGATTCCGTCCTCCTACATGCCACTTTGCGCGTGGCTGTTCCGCAGATGTGTTTAAACAAGCTGACGACCGCTTCAAAGCCTTAATCAGCGCGGCACGGTGCCCGCCCCCCCATTTTTCGCCCAACACTACTGACTATTTTCTGTCAGTTGCTGGACTTACCCCTGCAAGGCCCGCCACTGGCCCTTAAACCATGGCCTGGATGGGCGGATTCTGGCGGGCCACAAAGTGTAACCGCTTGACCTTGCTCATGCCCCGCGCCAGCCTGCGCCATGCGTTCGGACCGGCTTTTCACCCTGATGACGATCCTGCGGGATGGCAAACTCCACCGCGCGGCCGATCTTGCGGCGGCAACCGGGGTCAGCGTGCGCACCATTTGGCGCGATATGGCCAGCCTTCTGGCATCCGGCCTACCGGTCGAGGGGGAACGCGGCGTGGGCTATATGCTGACCGCCCCTATTACCCTGCCCCCCGTCGCCCTAACCCAGCAAGAAATGGAGGCGCTGCGGCTCGGCATCGCCCTTGTCGCCAGCGCGGCGGACCCGGGGCTTTCCTACGCGGCCCATACGCTCGGCCAGAAATTCGCGGCCCTGTCGCCTGGTGCGGGCATTGATCCCCCCGTCGACGCCTTTGTCTTTGCCAGCCCGGAGGCTGGCCGCGCCGCGCCACACCTGCCACTGATCCGTGCCGCTATTGCAGAGGCGGAAAAGCTGGATATCAGCTACCGCGATCTAGCCGGTCGCCGCAGCGAACGGCGCGTGCGGCCCTTGCAGCTTGAATATTGGGGCCGTGTCTGGGCGCTGGTCGCTTGGTGCGAAAAGCGAGCGGACTTTCATACGTTCCGCATCGATCTGGTGACCGCCCTGGCCCCCACCGGCATCCATTTTGTCGCCGAGCCGGGCAAGACCCTCGCCGATCTGAAGGCCCGTGGCGCACCCTGAGCGGTTAGCGCGACCCCCGGCACTACGCGGTGCCGACGGCCTCTCGTCAGACATCCTTGCGAAAGAGCATGAAGCGCATGAGACCAAAGGGCGGCGAGGCTCTTTCCATCTCCAGCCGCAGGCTCGGCGCGTTCATCACGGCAGCGCGGTCAAAGTTCGAATGCCAGCCTACCACATCGGCCAAAGGCGCGAACATACGTTCGACTGCCGCCATCGGCCCCTTTTGACTGGCAAAATGGTTGAGCAGAATAACCTGCCCGCCCGGGCGCACCACGCGCGCCATTTCTGCCATGACACGTTCGGGATCCGGCACCACCGACATGATATGCATGGCGACCACCGTATCGAAGGAATTGTCGGCAAAATCCAGCCGCCGCGCATCCATCTGCCGCAGGGAACGGATCTGCTTCAACCCCTTCTTGGCAACCTTTTCCCGGGCCTTTTCCAGCATCTCGTCACTGAAATCGACGCCAGTAACCGTAACATTGTCGCTGTAATTTTCGAGCGACAGTCCGGTACCGATACAGACATCCAGAACCGTGTCGCCAAAATCATTTGCGCAGCCCGTAACCCTGGCACGGCCCTTTGCGGTTATGTAGCCGAAGGTAAAGTCGTAGATCGGCGCCCAACGGGCATAGGTTTTTTCAACCGCAATCAGATCCATTATCGTCTTTTCCTAAAATATCTTCGGGGCGGTCCTGAATGAACTGGGCCACACCGATACTGACAAGATAGGCGATATCAAAGGCGAGCAATGTGATCCACGGGAAATAGGTCAGGCAAAGG
>JBARVM010000344.1:0-2871 GCA_049646265.1 Paracoccaceae bacterium | reverse complement strand
CCCCACCGGCGGAACTGGCTGACCGGGTCAAGGCGCTGATGGAGGAACGCAAGTCCCTGCAGAATGAGTTGGCCCAGTTGCGTCGGGAAATGGCGGTAGGTGGCGGCGCTGGTGGATCCTCCATGGAGGTAAAGGAAATCAATGGGATGAAGTTTGTCCCTAAAGTGGTTTCCGGTGTACCGGGCAAAGATCTGCCCGCCCTTGTCGATGAGATGAAGGCACGTATCGGCTCGGGCGTGGTGCTGGTCATTGCTGACACTGGCGGCAAGGCTGCCGTTGCGGCCGGGGTGACCGGCGACTTGACGGGCCGGCTTTCGGCGGTTGATCTTGTAAAGGCGGCGGCAGAGGCGCTTGGCGGCCGGGGTGGTGGTGGCCGCCCCGACATGGCACAGGCGGGCGGCACGGATGCAAGCCAGGCACCGGGCGCCATCGCCGCAGTGGAAACATTGATAGGAGCGGTCGCATGACCAAGGAAAAAGCCGGGCTCTGGATAGCCCATGTCAAGGTTCTCGATCCCGAGCGTTATGGCAAATATGCCGCCCTCGCCGGTCCCGCGATAGCCAAGCACGGCGGCGTCTTTCTGGCGCGCGGCGGGCGCTATGTGCAGCTCGAAGGTACGGACCGGGCGCGCAATGTCGTAGCGCGCTTCCATTCGCTTGACGCGGCCGTGGCCTGTTACCACAGCCCGGAATATCAAGAGGCGCTGTCGCATGCCCGTGGCGCCTCCGAACGTGATCTGATGGTGGTGGAGGAGGACTGATCCGCCAACCGCCACCGGGCCGCACCGCTCTTTTCGCTGGCGCAGCGCCGGTTTTGCGCTATTTTCTCCATAATCCCGGCGTAATGGGCTGTTAAGGCCCTGATGTCAGACTTTGTGCTGATCGAAGACCGGGTGAGAGGCGAGCGGGTGTGAAATGTTCTGCGATCCAGGAATGAGGGGCTGAGCCATGTGCAGATGGGCGGCCTATATCGGGACTCCGGTTTTTCTGGAAGATATCGTCAGCCTTCCGGGCCATTCTCTGGTGCGTCAGAGTCTGGAGGCGACAGAATGCAAGTCGGCGATCAATGCCGATGGTTTCGGTCTGGCCTGGTATGGAGAGCGCGCGGAACCCGGGCAGTTTCGCGATATCCTGCCCGCCTGGTCGGACCCAAACCTCGCCACCATCACCCGACAGGTACGATCGCCGCTGTTTCTGGCACATGTACGCGCCTCGACCGGCACCGCAACCAGCCGCAACAATTGCCATCCGTTCGTCGTGGGCAAATGGTCCTTCATGCATAACGGCCAGATCGGCGGCTACGACGGCTTTCGCCGGGATGCGGAAATGCTGATCCCCGACAGGCTCTACATGCATCGCAAAGGCGCCACCGACAGCGAGGCGCTGTTTCTGATCGCCCTTGGCGAAGGGTTGGCGGATGATCCCAAAGGCGCGCTGGAACGGGCTACGGCGCGGCTGTCCGCGCTCAGCCGGGCCAAGGGTGCAGCGCCGCATGTGCGCATGACAGCGGCCTTTTCCGACGGTAAACGGCTTTACGCTGTGCGCTACGCCTCTGACGAACTGGCGCCAACCCTCTACCATCGCTGGTCCGACAGCCGCGGCGGCCACGCCGTCGTCTCCGAACCGCTGGAAACCGGCGAATGTGGGGAAGAAGTGCCGCGCGGCAGCTTCTGCACTTTTGAGGGGGAGGGGGTTTCGATCGAACCTTTCGTCGCAGCCCCGCTGGCCGCCGCCGCCGAATAGGGTCCGCAGCGAGGCTGACGCGGGCGCGCTGGTCTGCCGCCGGGAAACCGCACGTCGCACATGCCACAAAACGGCATCAAAGGGCGCGGCCCTTGCAGGCCACGCGCACTGTTTCCGCCGCCAGGGCCTAGGCGCTGCGCGACTGGCGCTTGCGCTCATGCGGGTCAAGGTAGCGCTTGCGCATGCGGATGATCTTTGGCGTCACCTCGACCAGTTCGTCATCCTCGATATAGGCGATGGATTCCTCAAGACTCATTCGCACCGGCGTGGTCAGACGCACCGCCTCATCCGTGCCCGAGGCGCGGACGTTGGTCAGCTGCTTGCCTTTCAACGGGTTGATCTCGAGATCATTGTCGCGGTTATGTTCGCCAAGGATCATGCCCTGATAGACGGCCTCCTGCGCGCCGATGAAGAAACGGCCGCGATCTTCGAGCTTCCACAAGGCGTAGGAAACCGAAACACCGTTTTCCATCGAGATGAGCACACCCTGACGGCGCCCCTGGATCGGGCCCTTGTGCGGGGTCCAGCCGTGAAAGATGCGGTTCAGAACGCCGGTGCCGCGCGTGTCGGTCATGAACTGGCCATGATAGCCGATCAGCCCGCGCGAGGGCACATGGGCGATGATGCGGGTCTTGCCGACACCGGCTGGTTTCATCTCTACCAGATCGCCCTTGCGCTCGCCGGTCAGCTTTTCGATCACGGCGCCCGAATATTCGTCATCGACATCGATGGTAACTTCCTCGATCGGTTCCATCCGCTGGCCGTCTTCTTCGCGGAAAATGACGCGCGGGCGCGAGATCGACAGTTCAAACCCCTCGCGACGCATGTTTTCGATCAGAACACCCATCTGCAATTCGCCGCGCCCTGAAACTTCAAAGGCCTCGCCGCCGGGCGTATCGGCGATCTTGATGGCAACATTGGTTTCGGCCTCTTTCATCAGCCGCTCACGGATGACGCGCGACTGAACCTTGTTGCCATCCTTGCCGGCAAGCGGGCTGTCGTTGATGCCGAAAGTGACGGTGATGGTGGGCGGGTCGATCGGCTGCGCGGGCAGGGCGGTCTCGACCGCCGGATCACAGAGTGTATCGGCGACAGTGGCCTTGGTCATCCCGGCAAGGGTCACGATATC
>JBARVM010000343.1:0-2545 GCA_049646265.1 Paracoccaceae bacterium | reverse complement strand
GCTCATACAGACCGGAACGTTCATCATGCAAAAACAAGAAAATGTCGTGTTTGAAGGCATTCAGCTAAATGTAGAGTTCACGGGACAAGGGCTGGCCGTTGACCACCTGCCAACAAAGGCAGGGATTTATGCGGAGGTCTACATTCCAAAGCACGGCGTTCGTATAGGCGAGACGGGTCGCAGCATCCGCGGAAAAATTAGACACGACATTCGGTGGTTCCGCTCAATGCGCGATGGGACGGCCCCGGAAAGCCAGCTTCGCAGGACACTTCCTATCGCCGAAGCAGCCAAGCGCACTGGAGACATCGGTTTTGCATATTTCGTGGTTAGCAGCGATCCCCGTCTTGAAGACAAGCTTCTACGCCAATCGTGCGAGCGCTTCATGTTCGATTGGGTTCGCAACCATCCGTACTGGATAGACTGGAATCGGCAACAAAGCTGGCGGTAAGTGATAATCAGAGCGGACATTGGGCTTTCCTGCAACATCCTGCAGTATGGGCTCATTCCAGTCATTCGCTGCGGGGCGGCAGGTCTGGCCTGCCTGATCGACTGCTTCAGGGCTCAAAGCCCACACTCACGAACCACGAACCCGCCAACAGAAAGCGGCCCGCCAAGCGGCGGGCCTTTTTCTTCGTTGGCGCTGTTCACTTTTTCAGTGAATCGCGAATTTGCATCAGGATATCCAACTCTGTCGGGCCGGCGGGCGCTGGTGCTGCCTCTTCCTTCTTCATGGCCGCGTCCTTGACCCGGTTTACCATCTTGACCAGAAGGAAGACAACGAAAGCCACGATCAGGAAATTGATCAGCGCATTGATGAAACTTCCGTAGTTGAAGGTGGCCGCGTCAGCGGAATCGCTCAGCGCGACCTTCATGCCCGAAAAGTCGATACCGCCGGTGAATAGCGAGATGATCGGATTGATCAGATCGTCGACCAGCGACGTAACGATGGCGGTGAAAGCAGCACCGATGATGATACCGACCGCCATGTCCATGACATTGCCCTTGGCAATGAAGTCCTTGAACTCTTTTAACATTGTATCGCCCCTATTTCCGAATTTACCATTACGATAACCGCCCCGGGCTTGTTGCCGAGGTCGATAGCGCCGCAATCTAACACAAGAATTTTCGCGCCGATTGACAAACTTCGGGGGAAAATTTGGCCGGTGCTCGCATATTGCAAATAGGTCACGCGGCTGTCGGGGCGCCGTCGGGGGCAGAATGCCCCCAACGCCTGTTATTTTCGCAGAGTTCCGCCGGTTGCCTTGGCTACCTTTTCGACGATCCTTGCGCTGACCGCCTCAATCTCTTCGTCGGTCAGGGTCTTGTCGCGCGGCTGCAGCCGGACAGAAATGGCGAGCGATTTCTTGCCCGGCCCCATCTGCGCCTCTGCCTTTTCGCCGGTGAACTGGTCAAAGACTGAAACCGCCTCGATCAGGGCCTTGTCGGCACCTTGCGCGGCATTGACCAGTGTCAGCGCCTCGACCCCCTGATCGACGACAAAGGCAAAGTCGCGCTCAACCGCCTGCAGATCCGAAATGGCCAGCGCCGCGCGGGTCGCAGTCTTGACCTTGGCAAAAGGTACCTTTTCGACGAAGAGCGTAAAGGCCATGGCGGGGCCTTTCACATCAAGCGCGCGCAGGACCTTTGGATGCAGCTCGCCAAAGGCGCAAAGCGCGTTGGGGCCAAGCCCCATCACCCCGGAGCGGCCGGGATGGAACCAGTCGGCGGCCTTGCGGCTGATCTGCATGCGCGCAGGCGCACCCAGTGCCGCCAGAACCGCCTCTGCATCTGCCTTGGCGTCATAAAGATCGACCGTGCGGCGCGAGCCGAAAGGGTCGCGCGCGGCGGTTGCCCCGATCAGAAGGGCGGTCGCCTGCAGCACCTGTTCCCCAGGCTCGCCACCCGAAAATGCCGGACCCACCTCAAAAAGCGCCAGATCCATGAAGCCCCGCGCCTGATTGCGCGCCGCGGCCTGCAACAGCCCCGGCAGAAGATCGGGGCGCATATGGCTCATCTCCGACGAAATCGGGTTTTCCAGCCGCGTCACATCGGTGCCGCCGCCGAACAGCGCGGCAGACCCCGCGTCGATGAAGGAATAGGTCACGCATTCATTGTAACCCAGCGCCGCCGCCGTCCGCCGCGCATCGCGCTCGCGGATCTGCATCGGCGTCAGGATCGGGCGCGGCACACCGGGCTGGGTGCGCGCCATCGGCTTGCCCTTCAGCTTGGTCAGCGACGCAATCCGGGCTACTTCCTCGACCAGATCGGCCTCTCCCTGAACATCTGGGCGCCAGCTTGGAACCTGTGCCATATTGCCATCAATCACGAAACCCAAAGATTCCAGTGTGGCAATTTGATCTTTCGCAGAAATCTCCATACCGACGAGCGATTGCACGCGGTCGGTGTCCAGCTTGTAGGCACGGTGCCAGTCCGGGACTTCGCCGGCGACCACGACCTCGGACGGTTCACCACCGCACAGCTCGATGATCATCTGCGTCGCCAATTCCATCGCCGGGGCGTTGAAGGCCGGATCGATGCCGCGTTC
>JBARVM010000342.1:0-11142 GCA_049646265.1 Paracoccaceae bacterium | reverse complement strand
GGTTGATGCCGAAATGGTTCAGGCGGTAAAAGCATATGCGACCGAGCTGGTGCAGGTCACACCCTCTGACGCGGCCTGTGCTGCCGGAACCTCGGGCATGCTCTATCCCGATCTCGACGCGCCGATTGCGGCGGTGATGCCGGGGCCTGCGGTCCATCGCGAAATCGCTGCAGCCCTGAGCCCCGTCATGCAGCGGATGATATGAAAAAGCCCGCCGAAAGGCGGGCTTTTCGTTATCTCGTATGCTCAGGGATCAGAGCTTTTCGATCATTTCCGGCACTGCGGTGAACAGGTCGGCAACCAGACCGAAATCGGCAACCTGGAAGATCGGCGCCTCTTCATCCTTGTTGATGGCGACGATGACCTTGCTGTCCTTCATCCCTGCGAGATGCTGGATCGCGCCGGAGATGCCGACAGCCACATAAAGCTGCGGCGCCACGACCTTGCCGGTCTGGCCAACCTGCCAGTCGTTCGGCGCATAGCCACTGTCGACCGCAGCGCGGCTGGCACCGACGGCGGCACCCAGCTTGTCCGCCAGCTTTTCGATCAGGTGGAAGTCGGCCTGGCTCCCCACGCCGCGACCGCCCGAAACCACGATCCCCGCCGAGGTCAGTTCCGGCCGGTCAGAAGTGGCAACCTTGTCCTCAACCCATTCCGAGAGGCCCGGGTTCGCAACTGCGGCGATATTCTCCACTGCGGCGCTACCACCCATGGCGGCTGGCTCGAAGGTCGAGGTGCGGATCGAGACAACTTTGGTCGCATCGCCCGACTTGACGGTTTGAATGGCGTTGCCCGCATAGATCGGGCGCTCGAACGTCTCGCCATCGACAACGCCCGAGACATCGGAAATCACCATCACGTCCAAAAGCGCCGCAACCCGCGGCAGAACGTTTTTGGCATCCGTGGTCGCCGGGGCAACGATATGGCTGTAGCCACCCGCAAGGCTGACGATCAGCGCGGCGGTCGGTTCGGCCAGACGGTGACCGAGAGAGGCATCCTCGGCGCAAAGCACCTTGGAAACACCGGCGATCTTGGCCGCTTCGGCAGCGGCAGCCGAAGCTTTGGCGCCCGCGCAAAGGATCGTGACATCGCCCATGACCTTAGCCGCCGTAACGGCCTTGGCAGTGGCATCAACCGACAGATGGCCGTCAGTTACTTCACCCAACAATAGAACAGCCATCAGATCACTCCTGCTTCATCTTTGAGTTTGGCGATCAGTTCCTCGACAGAGCCGACCTTGATCCCGGCCTTCCGGCCTGCGGGCTCGGTAGTCTTCACCACGGCCAGACGCGGCGCGACATCGACACCGTAATCGGCAGGTGTCTTGGCCGCGAGCGGTTTGGATTTCGCTTTCATGATGTTGGGAAGCGAGGCATAGCGCGGCTCGTTCAGGCGCAGGTCAACCGTGACGATCGCGGGCATTTTCACCTTGATCGTCTGCAGACCGCCATCAACCTCACGGGTCACAACGGCGCTGTCCCCGTCAACCGCCAGTTCCGAGACGAAGGTCGCCTGCGACCAGCCAAGAAGCGCCGAGAGCATTTGCCCGGTGGCGTTCATGTCATTGTCGATCGCCTGCTTGCCGCAAAGAACCAGACCCGGCTGTTCTTCCTTGACCACGGCGGCCAGAAGCTTGGCCACGGCCAAAGGTTCGATATCGACCGACACATCGGCGGCAGCTTCGATCAGGATGGCGCGGTCGGCACCCATGGCCAGGGCCGTCCGCAGCGTTTCCTGCGCCTGCTTCACGCCGATGGATACCACGACGATCTCGCTGACGACGCCTTTTTCCTTAAGACGGATCGCCTCTTCGACGGCAATCTCGTCAAAGGGGTTCATCGACATCTTTACATTCGCCAGATCAACGCCCGATCCGTCCGCCTTGACACGAACCTTCACGTTATAGTCGATCACGCGCTTTACAGGCACCAAAACCTTCATCGGCGTATCTCTCCTTAATAAATTGCCACTTGCTGGGCGGCGGCGATTTGTTCCCGCCGCTTCCTAACGATTCCCGATCGACAGGGACAGCTAAAAATCGACACCAGATGTCGCAGGGACGCCACGTTTTTGCTTATTCGCCCGGCAAAGCGGGGAAAAGGCAGCCTTGGGCCTAGCGATTGGCGCCCGGTACCCACAAAACGTCGCGCCCCTCGTTCGCGACCCGTGCGGCGACGAAAAACCAGTCCGACAGGCGGTTGAGATAGCGCACGGCGGCCTCGTTCACCTCTTCACTTCCGGCCAGCTCGACCGCCAGCCGTTCGGCCCGGCGCGACACGGTACGGCAAAGATGCAGATGCGCGGCAAGCGCCGTGCCGCCCGGCAGGATAAAGCTGCGCAGCGGCGCCAGCGGCGCATTCATCGCGTCTATCTCCGCCTCCAGTCGGTCCACCTGTGACGGGACAATGCGCAAGACGGGGTAGCCCGCCTCCGCATCCTTGGCCATGTCCGGGCGGCAAAGATCGGCGCCAAGGTCAAAAAGGTCATTTTGAATGCGCGCCAGCGCCGCATCCATTTCGCCCGTGGCACTTAGCCGGGCAAGACCGACCGTGGCATTGGTTTCATCGACCGTACCATAAGCACTGACACGTAGCGCATGTTTGGCGACCCGGCTGCCATTGCCCAGCGCCGTATCGCCCTTGTCGCCGGTGCGGGTATAGATCTTGTTCAATACGACCATCAGCGCGCCAAGCCCCCGGTGAAATAGACAAAGATGAGGATCAGCACCACCGCCACCGCCTGCGCGATGATCCGGTAACGCATGATCCGGTTTGCATGTTTGCGGTTGAAATCACCGCCCTTGGCAAAGCCGCCTATGCCGGTCATCAGGATCGCCAGAACGACAAAGCAGGCCAGCATCGCAATAAGAAAAAGCGGTTGATCTTTCATCAGGTGGCCCCCTTGGTGATCTGCATCCTGTCTAGGCGCTTTCGCGGCAAAAGCGAAGGGGCGAAACCGACGCTTTTTGCCAAGCCCCGGCCTATCGCCCTTTGAGCAGCGCGAAAAAGCCCGTTGGCCCGGTTTTGCCATGCAGCCGCGCCCGGTAGATCGGCAGGCTTTCGGCCACCCGCATCACATAGGTCTGGGTTTCCTGAAAGGGGATGGCCTCTATCCAGTCAATCGGGTCAACGCCGTCGCGGCGCGGATCGCCAAAGGCGGCCATCCATTTGCGCGACCGCCCCGGCCCGGCATTATAACCCGCCGCCACCAACAGGGGCGAGCTGCCAAATTCGTCCAAGAGCCCAGCCAGATAGGCAGAGCCCAGCCGGGCGTTGTAATCGAAACTCGATCCCAGCTTGGCCCGATCGTACTTTACCCCGACCTTCGCGGCCATCATCTTGCCTGTTTCCGGCATGACCTGCATGAGGCCAAGGGCACCGGCACCCGACTGCGCCCGCGGGTAAAACTCGCTTTCGCGGCGGGCAATGGACAGGGTCAGTTCAGTCGGCACCGGTAGATCCAGATGGTCAAGCCCGACCAGCGGGAAATAGGCAGACGGCCAGATAACGCCCTTGTCGGCCGCCGCCTTGGCCATGACAAGGCCGATATAGGGCTGATCGGCCTGCAGCGCCATTCCGGCCAGGGCGCCAATCTCCGTCCCCGAAAGGCTTTCGGCCAGATGGCTGAAGAACTGCGCCGCACGACGCTCGTCCCCCGCCGCCATCAAGAGACGCCCCGCCGCAAAGACCGATGAGCCCGCAAAAGAGGCTTGCTGCCAGTCCGGATAAGCCTCCCCCCCGGCAAGGGCGGGGTCAAGCGGCATCCCCAGTTTTTCCGCCGCCAGAAGGCCGTAGAAAGCCGTTTGGTAACGGGCGGCCTGACCGTAGGCGGCGGCGGCCTGATCGGTTTGACCCATCGCCTCATAGGCGCGGCCTTGCCAATAGCCGGACCGCGCCAGGCTGATCGGGCCGTTGACCGCCGCCTGATGGCGGGCGAAATGCTGCAGGGCGCGGGACGGATCATCAAGCTTGCGCAGGGCTATATATCCCGCCAGCCATTCCAGATCGGCATAATCATCGCCACCATCCAGAAAATGGTTCGCGGCCATCTTGTAGGCCCGCCGCGCATCGCCTTCGCGCATTTCCTTGCGGGCCAGCCGACGACGCCAATCGGCCCATTGCGCCGGATCGCCGAGACTTTCGGCACTGACCGATCGTTCCAGCAACAGGGTACCAGCATCGACATATTTGTCCTTGGAGATGCGCCAGCGGAACCGGTCATAGGCCAGACCCCCAGAAGCTGCCATGCGCTCCGGCACCGCCTTGATCAGCTGGTCCAGCCCCTTGCCATCCTCCTGCAGCGCAATCCGCGCCACAGCGACACCTTTGGTATTGGCCGACACCAGCGGCAGCATGCGTTTGGCATCCGACACCGCCCCAAGGCGCAGCATCGCCGCCATACGCCCGTCATGATGGGCGGCAAGTGTCGCGCCATAGGCCTGCAGGATCGCCGCCTGCTCTTCCTCCGTCAGGGTCAGTTCGCGCCAGCCGCGAATGATTTCCCTTTCCGCTGCCGCCTCGTCGCCAAGCGCCCGATAAGCCTCTGCCAGCGTCAGGGAACCTTTGCCCGTCTGCGGCAGTTGCGGCGCGAAGAACTCGACAACAAGCGTCGGGCTCAGCCCCGGCGACAGGGTGTTTTCCGCCTTGCGCCGCAAAAGCTTCAGCCCCGGCCAATCCGGATGACGACGCACGAAATCGACATAATCGCCAAAGGCACCGGTCTGCTCGCGCAGGTAACGCCAACGCAAGACCGCCCCTGCGACGGCGCCCGAGGCGTCGGCCTTGCCGATAGCAGTGCTCCAGTCACCAGAATCAGCCGCCTGCAAAGCAGCGGAAAAAAGCGGCCCGTCATCAGCAAAGGCGGGCGCTGAAATAAGGGTGGTCGCGCAGAACAGCGCGGCAAGAAGGCGGTTGCGGGTCATTTTCCACTGCTCAAGTCTTATTTTGTCACAAATCTACCCGCTGGCGGGACAGGCGCAACAGGGAAACTTGGCATTCCCCGATCTTGCGGCTAGGTTCCGCCGCGATTTCACCGGGCAAATCCGCCCATAGCCAATAGGAGCGTATCATGTTCAAAGGGTCCTTCGTTGCCCTGATCACGCCGTTTCAGAACGGTGATCTGGATTTGGATACGCTGAAGAAACTTGTCGATTGGCATATTGCCGAGGGAACGAACGGCATCGTACCGGTGGGCACGACCGGCGAAAGCCCGACGCTCAGCCATGACGAACATCGGCTGATGATTGAAGAGGTCGTCAAGGCCGTGGCCGGCCGTGTGCCGGTGATCGCAGGTTCCGGGTCGAACAATACGACCGAGGCGATCGAACTGACACGCCACGCGCAAAAAGCGGGCGCCGATGCAGCGCTGGTGGTGACCCCCTATTACAACAAGCCGACGCAGCGCGGGCTGATCGCGCATTTCACCGCTGTCCACGACGCGACCGCCATTCCGATCATCATCTACAACATCCCCCCCCGCTCGGTCATCGACATGATGCCCGACACGATGGGCGAACTGGCCAAGCTGCCGCGGATTGTCGGGGTCAAGGATTCAACCGGCAAGATCGAACGTGTCAGCCAACAGCGCGCCAGCTGCGGCACCGATTTCGTGCAGTTGTCGGGAGAGGACGCCTCGGCGCTTGGCTTCAACGCCCATGGCGGCGTCGGCGCGATTTCGGTCACCGCCAATGTCGCGCCGCGCCTTTGCGCGGAGTTTCAGGCGGCCACCTTGCGGGGCGATTATGCCACGGCCCTGACCTATCAGGACAGGTTGATGCCCCTGCATGAGGCGATCTTCATAGAGCCGGGTCTTGCCGGGGCCAAATATGGCCTCTCGCGTCTTGGTCTTTGCTCGCCAGAGGTACGCCTGCCCCTGACCACGCTTACGGATGCGACCAAGGCAAAGATCGACGCCGCCATGCGCCATGCCGGGCTGATCTGCTGATCGGCGGCGGGCCGGACTCAATCCCGGCCAGGGTCAGGCCCGACCAAAGTCAGACCCGGCCAAGATCAGGCCCAACCTCGGCTGTTCAGCCTGCTGAACCTATTACGGATAATACAAAAGAAAAAGGCGCGCCCCCAACCAGGGAGGCGCGCCTTTTCAGGCCGGTGCAAAGCCTAGCAGTTTGACAATAGCGCATGCGATAGCAGACCGACCTTACAGGTCTTTGCTGCCTGCGCATGCCCGGGTTCGACGCCTGAAAAAGCCAGAAAGCCCAAAAGCAGTGCAATGAAAAATGTGTCGCTCATAATTCCGTTCCGTGTGTGTGTTCACGAATCGTTCTAAGCATTAACCATTAAAATCCAGTTACCCGGTCGCACCGCCCCTATCCAATGAATCCAGACCGCCGCGTCAGGCCACCAGCTGCTCGGCCCGTTTCAGATCGACACTGACCAGTTGGCTTACCCCCTGCTCGGCCATCGTCACACCAAAGAGCCGGTCCATGCGCGCCATGGTCACCCCATGATGGGTGATGATCAGGAAACGCGTGTCGGTGCGCCGCGTCATCTCGTCCAGAAGATCGCAGAAGCGCGTGACATTGGCATCATCCAAAGGCGCGTCCACCTCGTCCAGCACACAGATCGGCGCAGGGTTGGCCAGAAAGACCGCAAAGATCAGGGCCAGCGCCGTCAGCGTCTGTTCCCCCCCCGACAGTAGCGACAGGGTAGCAAGCTTTTTGCCCGGTGGTTGGCACATGATTTCCAGCCCGGCCTCCAGCGGATCGTCGCTTTCGACCAGTACCAGATTGGCCTCTCCGCCGCCGAAAAGATGGGTGAAAAGCGTGCCGAAATTGCTGTTGACCTGCTCGAACGCGGTCAAGAGCCGTTCGCGCCCCTCGCGGTTCAGTCCCGCAATGCCGGCGCGCAGCTTCCTGACCGCCTCGCCCAGATCGGCCTGTTCCTTGACCAGCGCGTCATGCTCGGCCTGAACCTCGCGCGCATCCTCCTCGGCGCGCAGGTTGACCGACCCGAGCGCATCGCGCTGCCGCTTCAACCGGTTCACATCGGCATCAAGACTTTCGGCGTCGGGCATCTTTTCGGGGTCGGCATTCAGGGACTGCAAGAGCGTGCCGGGGGTATTGTCGGTTTCCTCGCGAATGCGCTCGGCGGCATAGGCAACGGTTTCGCGGGCGGCATCGGCGCGCGCCTCTGCCCGGGCGCGGGCCTCGCGCGCTTCGGAGGCGAGCCTTTCGGCCTCCCGCTCCGTCGCGGCGGCTGCGCGCAATTCCGCCTCGCATCCGGCCAGCCGGTCGGCCGCGGCGGTGCGGCGTACCTCAGCCTCGGCAATCGCGGCGGAAAGCTCTTCGCGTTTCGCGGCGATCTCGGCGGGGGCCGAGGCTGCCTCTTTCAGCTCGGCCTCGCTGGCTTCGCGCCGCCCGATCAATTCGGCGGTGCGCTTTTCGGCATTTTCCAGCCGCAGCTTCCAGCCCGAAAGTTCCTTGGTGATTTCCTGCCGCCGCTTCAGCCGCGCTTCTCCCTCGCGGCGCAACTCGTCATGGGCAGAGCGTTTGGACAGCATCGTCACCCGCGCCGCCTCGACGGTCAGCTTGACATCATCGACATCGGCGCGCGCCGTGGCCAGATCGGGCAGGGCTGCCATTGCCGCCTCTGCCTCCTTCAGGCGGACCCGCGCCGCCAAGGCTTCTTCTTCGTGGCGGGCCACGGCCAGACGGGCGCTTTCCAGCTTGCCGCCAGCGATGGATTTGTCGGCCTCCGCACGGCTCAGCCCGCGGCTGGCCTCTGCCATCTTGCGATCCGCCTCGCGCCGGGCCTCACGCGCCGCGCGGTCCAGCTCTGTCGCTTGGGCCAGTTCGCGCGACAGAAGTTCATGGGCCTGACGGGTGCCTTCAGCGCGGGCGGCCACTTCTTCGAGATCACGTTTCAGTTCGACCAGCCGGTTTAACTGCTGCAGCCGCAGCGCAGAGGCTTGCGGCGCATCTTCGGCAGAGGCGCGAAACCCATCCCAACGCCAGACATCACCTTCGCGCGACACCAGCCGCTGCCCGGGCAAAAGCGCCGCCTGCAAGCGTGACCCGTCGGCCTGATCGACAAGGCCAATCTGGCCGATCCGCCGCTTCAGCACGTCAGGCACGGTGACCAGCTCTGTCAGCGGCCGCGCACCGGCCGGCAAGGGCTGCGCCTGACCATAGCCGGGCAAAAGCGCCCAACCAGAGGCACGGTCGCCCGACACTTCCGGTGCGCGCAGATCATCGGCAAGGGCAGCGCCCAACGCCTTCTCATAACCGCTGGAGACCTGCACTCGATCCAAAAGCTGCTTGCCGGTCTGCGCCTCGCGCTCCACCAGCTTGGTCAGGGCGGCGACCTCGGCGCGCAGCGCCCCGGCCTCGCCCTCGGCCTCTGATCTTGCGGCGCGGGCCTCTGCCTCGCGCGACTGGCTTTCGCCGCGCGCATCGTCGGCCCTGATCAGCGCGGCCTCCGCCGCCTCGCCCGCCCGGGCGGCTTCGGCCTGAAAAGCCTCCGCCGCAGTGAAATCGACCGAGGCTTTGGCAAGGGCGGCCTGCGCTTCGGTGGCCTGTGCCTTGGCGCGATTGGCCTCTGCTTCATTCTTTTCCAGCGTGGCCCGGCTGTCGGCCAGCATGCGCTGCGCCGATTGGTGGCGGGACGCCAGACGTGCCACATCCTCGGTCAATTCGCTCATCGCGACCTCGCGGGCCTGCAGCATCTGCGCGCCCTCTGCCGCCGCTGCCGCCGCCGCCTCCAGCCGCGCCTCATGGCCTTCAGCGGCCTTGACGATCTGCGCCTGTTCCCAGTCGAGCCGCGCAATCGTCTCGCCCGCATCGCGGTTCAGTTCCGCCTCACGCTCCAGATCGCGCGACAATTGGCTGATCCGGCCCTGCAGCGTCTCGATCATCTGCAACGCACGGCTTTCCTGATCATTCAGCGTATCGCGCTGCACGGTTAGCCGCTGCAGGATCGCTCCGGCGATGGTCTCTTCTTCCCGCACAGGTGGCAGTCGGTCTTCCGCCTCGGCCCGCGCCTTGCCCGCGGCGCGCGCAGTCACCTCTGCCATTCCTGCGGCCTTGGTCCGCGCGGCCAGATCGGCTTCGGACGCGGCGCGGGCGGCATCAGCCTCGCGCCAGCGCCGATAAAGAAGCATCCCTTCAGCGCGGCGCAGTTCTTCGCCGATTTCGCGGTAGCGCGCCGCCTGCCGGGCCTGACGGGCCAATTGCGCCAATTGCTGGGCCAAAGCCTCGATCACATCGTCAACGCGCGCCAGATTCTGTTCCGTCGCATTCAGCTTCAACTCCGCCTCATGGCGGCGCTGGTAAAGGCCGGAAATCCCCGCAGCCTCTTCGAGAATACGGCGGCGGTTCTTGGGTTTGGCGTTGATCAGTTCGGCAATCTGCCCCTGCCGCACCAACGCCGGAGAGTGGCTGCCGGTGGAGGCATCGGCAAACAGCATCTGCACATCACGCGCGCGCACATCCTTGCTGTTGGCCTTGTAAGCAGAGCCGGCATCGCGGGTAATACGGCGCACGATTTCCAGCTGGTCAAGATCGTTGAACCCCGAAGGGGCCAGCCGCTCGCTATTGTCGATGGTGATGGCAACTTCGGCGAAATTGCGGGCCGGGCGGGTGGCGGCACCGGCAAATATCACATCCTCCATCCCGTCGCCGCGCATCGCCGTGGGGCGGTTTTCCCCCATGACCCAGCGCAGCGCCTCCAGAAGGTTCGACTTGCCGCAGCCGTTCGGACCGACAACGCCGGTCAGCCCCTCATGGATCAGAAGATCCGTGGGGTCGACAAAGCTTTTGAAGCCATTGAGACGCAGGCGGGTGAAACGCAAGATAAGGTCCGGCCGAATGATTCCCTGGATCGTCTAGCCTTGGTCCATCGCAGTCAGCTGTCAATAGGCTTCCACACAATATGGACAAGGCGATTACCTTATCCACAAGATGTCGGCCTCTTGCCGCCGATATCGGGCTGCTGAACCCGCGCAACAGTCCGATGGATGCGGCAGTAGCCCGCGATGTCAGGACGATTGCAAGGCCGGGGGCCTTGTGCCTAAGACGCCTTGGCGCGAACGCGCGTCCGCCAGATGGTAAAGATGCCCGCCGCGATGACCAGCGCCGCGCCGGCTACGACATTGGCGCGCAGGACTTCGTTGAAAATGGTTACGCCGATGAAAGAGATGAAGGCGATCTGCAGATAGGCGAATGGCTGCAGGGCTGAGGCCTCGGCGACTTCGAAGGCGCGGATCATCAGATAATGCGCCGTGGCGGCCGTACAGCAAAGAATGCCCATGAGTAGCGCATCATGCGGGGTCATCCATTGCCATTGGCTCAACCCCAGCGGTGTCATCAGGACCGCCCCCACGACCCCGGCCCAGAAAAAGGTGACAGAGGCGGGATCCTTCTGCGCAACGAACCGGGTCAAAAGCCCGTAAAGCGCAAACATGAAGGCCGCCAGCATCGGTATCAGCGCCAGGGGCGAAAAGACCGTGCCGGTCGGGTTCAAAATGATGACCACCCCGACAAAGCCGACGGCAATGGCCGCCCAGCGCCGCCATCCGACCTTCTCACCCAGCACCGGCCCGGAAAGGGCGGCAACCAGAAGCGGGTAGCTGGCAAAGACAGCATGCGTCTCGATGAGGCCAAGGCGCACATAGGCTACGACCATCACGCATATTTCGGTGGAAAGGAGAAGCCCCCGCGCTATCTGTTGCAGCGGATAGGCGGTACGCACCGCCGCCCGCAATCCGCCCGCCGACCGCGCCGCCATGGCCATGACGAAGAGCGCAAAGAACCAATAGCGGATCATCACGATCATGAAGACCGGGTAACGTTCGCCCAATTCGCGCGACAGCCCGTCCTGGACCGAGAAGATAAAGCTGGTGACGCACATCAGCAGGATGCCAAGGCGCAAATTCTGTTCTTTCACGTCGGCCCCATCGGTTTTCGGCCCCGGCTCATATGCCTTTTGTTGCCATATCCTGCCACACGGGTAACTTCAAACCCGGCGTCAGCCAGCGACCGGCGCACATGGCCCGCCGCACTATATGTGGCAAAGGTGCCGCCTGTCGCAGTCGCCCGCCCGACCGCCTGCATCAGACCTTCGGACCATAATTCAGGGTTCTTCGCCGGCGAAAAACCATCCAGATACCACGCGTCAGCCCGCCCTT
>JBARVM010000341.1:0-6464 GCA_049646265.1 Paracoccaceae bacterium | reverse complement strand
TTATGCCAGAAGTGCTGCCGTTATACATCATCTGCAGGCGCGTATCGAAAGCGCCAGAACCGCCAGCGGCACCGGTATTGGTGAAGAGAAAATCAACGTTATTTCCGTTCTGGGTCGCCGTAAGGGTCGCCAGAGTAGTGTTGCCGAGGTTAACGCCGGTCAGATAGGTATCAAAATTGACCGTCAGCGCAGAGGCGGCTGAAGCCGCAAGCGACAAAGCCGCGCCAATCAACACAGCGCGGATGGGTTTTGCAAAATGAAACATCTAATTGTTCCAATGGCGCCCCGACGTCAAAACGACACGATATAGCGGGCCCATAACAGGCCCTGTTTTCGCCATATTTCTGCCTTTTTTCAAGAGAATTGGAATTTTCGGTCAGAAAGGCCTGAGAATTGTTTCGAAATCAGCCGCACGACAGCCTTACTTGCAAAAATTGATCAAAAAATGTGCACAATGTTGCTGACTCCCGAAAGCTCGCTCTTGGCAAATTTTTCAAGTGAAAGAGGGCACATCTGATTCGCCGATCCGTTGCGCTCATCAGTGGATGTCTGGTAGCTGCCGATCGTTCCTTATCCCGGATCCAGAATACCATCGTTTCGCAAGGGTCATTGTTTCGCGAATGGATGAAAATGTTCGAAAATCAATCTTTTGTTCATTTTCGTTAATTGTTTCAGAAAGTGACCTTTTCCGCGCCCCAATCTCGCCTTTTTGCACGGCTTTAAGGTGAACCAACGGCGAACCGCACCTGCTATGGTCACAACTGATCGGTGCGGCATTGCCTCTGGTTTTGGAGTTCTGTCGCATGAAACGTATCTTTTCGCCCCTGAAACATCTGGCCACTGCCGCCTTTCTCCTCGGCGCGAGCACTGTGGCCGGTATGGCCGCGACGATCAGCGGCAGTTTTGCCCTGAGTGGCGACGCCTACACAAATGCGCCAGGGCTGGTTGCAAACACCGATTTCACATCTGGCAGCTTCAACCTGAACCTCGGGGCAGGGGCGAGCACCAGCTTTACCCTGTTACGTATTTGGACTGAAGAACCGGCCGTGGACGCCGACGATCTGGCAGCCCGTAACCTTCTGGCCGATTTTTCGGTTAGTGGTTTTAGCACAGGGACCGTCAATGGCGCGCTCGTCGGGGTAAAATCTGGTCCGCTGCAGTATGGTCAGCTTTCCTGGCTGGCGCCGATTGTTCTGAACGGGCCGTCCGGCAGTTTGGTTGTCATCAACCTTTCGGCCGGTACCTTCAATTTCAGTGCCGCAAACGCTTTGTTGCCGGGTTCCGGCTTTGGCTATGATGTTCTGGCGACGGTTACCTATGTGATTGCCCCGGTGCCGCTACCGGCGGCTGGTGCGGCCCTGTTCGCCGGTCTGGGGATGTTGGGCTTCGTTCGCCGTCGCAAAGGTGCCGCTACGGCTGCGTAACCGACTTTACGCCTGGCCAGATGTTGATTTGGCAGGGAATGGCGCGAAAACTTCATAAATTGGACAAGGTTTGGCGTTAGCACTGTCTTTAGGCGCAGCAACTGAAGGGCTGCAGAGCACCACGGGAATGTTGATGAAATCGCTTTTTTCCATAGGGTTACTTCTGACGGCCGGACTTTCCGGCCAGACAGCCGCTGCAGCGACGGTCACATTTGATTTCAGCGCTGCAAATTCCGGAAGTTGGCAAAACTCCCTTACTTACACCACGCCCGCGGTCGGCCTGACGGTTTCGGCGGCGAGCTATGCCAACACCAACAATATCAACGCCACCGCGCAAGTGCAGACATTTTCCGGGCTCGGGCTTGGCGTATTGTCCTTCGGTGACATCAGTGCCGAGATTGACGGGCGTGGCCGCAACGATCTCGCACTTTTCACTTTCAATACTGCAGTCAGCGTCACGGGGATCACCTTTGCTGCCAGCTCTTTGCTTGGCACCGAATATTTTGACATTTTCACTGCCAATGGTGGAACGCCGGTGATTCAGACGCTTGACCTTCAGGCAGTCCAAAACTTCATCTTTACGCCACCGATCAGTGCCGCAACCGTAGGCATCGGCGCGTACTACAGCAATTCTTCCTACTATATTTCCAGTCTGACGGTTTCCTACCCGGATCCGCCGGGCGTGCCCTTGCCCGCCGCGGGTTGGGCGCTGATGGGGGCAGTTGGTGCGCTGGTTGGCCTGAAACGCAGGAAGCGGTCCAGAGCGGTTTCCTGACACTGGAATGAGCGCAAAAGAAAAGGGCGGCCACCGGGGCCGCCCCTTTTTTGTTTAAGGCGTTGAAGATCAGTCCATCGCCTTGAAATTGAACTCGCCACCTTCCTTGATGCCGGACGGCCAGCGGGCGGTAACCGTCTTTGTCCGCGTGTAGAAGCGGAAGGAGTCCGGCCCATGCTGGTTCAGGTCGCCGAAGGCCGACTTTTTCCAGCCGCCAAAGGTGTGATAGGCCAAAGGCACCGGGATCGGCACGTTGATCCCGACCATGCCGATATTGATCCGGTGGGCAAAGTCGCGGGCGGTGTCGCCGTCACGAGTATAGATGGCGGTACCATTGCCATACTCGTGATCGATCGCGAGGTTGATCGCCTCTTCATAGGTCTTGGCGCGCACGACTGACAGGACGGGACCGAAAATTTCGGTTTTGTAGATGTCCATGTCGGGGGTCACCTTGTCAAAGAGGTGCGGGCCAACGAAGAAGCCGTTTTCATAACCCTGAAGCGAGAAGTTGCGGTTATCGACGACCAGTTCCGCGCCCTGTTCAACGCCGGAATTGATCAGCGACAGGATGCGTTCCTTGGCTTCGCGGGTGACGACCGGGCCGAAATCGACATTGTCGCCGTCGGTATAGGGGGCCACGCGCAGTTTTTCGATCCGCGGCACCAATTTTGCCACCAGCCTGTCAGCGGTTTCATTGCCAACCGGCACGGCGACCGAAACCGCCATGCAGCGTTCGCCCGCGGCACCAAAACCCGCACCGATCAGCGCGTCGGCGGCCTGATCCATGTCGGCGTCCGGCATGATGATCATATGGTTCTTCGCACCGCCGAAGCACTGGGCGCGTTTGCCGTTCGCGGTGGCGCGGCTGTAGATATATTGCGCGATCGGGGTGGAGCCGACGAAGCTGACGCCCTGGATCGTTTCATTGTCCAGCAGCGCGTCCACGGCTTCCTTGTCGCCGTTGACCACCTGGAAGACACCGGCGGGCAGGCCCGCCTCAATGAACAGCTCACCCAGCATCTGCGGCACAGACGGCGCGCGCTCGGAAGGTTTCAGCACGACGGCATTGCCGCAGGCCAGCGCCGGGCCGACATGCCAAAGCGGCATCATTGCCGGGAAGTTGAAGGGCATGATCGCCGCGACAACGCCCAGAGGCTGACGCATGGAATACATGTCGATACCGGGGCCGGCGTCATCGGTATAGTCACCCTTGAGAAGCTGCGGCGCGCCGATGCAGAATTCGACCACCTCAAGCCCGCGCTGCAGATCGCCCTTGGCGTCGGGAATGGTCTTGCCATGCTCGCGACTAAGCGCCTCTGCCAGCTTGCCCATATCGCGGTTGATCAGGCGCACCATCTCCATCATCACGCGGGCGCGTTTTTGCGGGTTGGTGGCGCCCCAGGCGACCTGAGCCTTGGCGGCCTCGGCCACTGCGGCGTCCATTTCAGCCTTGCTGGACAAAGCCAGTTTCGCCTGCACTTCGCCGGTGGCGGGGTTGAAAACGTCGGTGAAGCGGCCCGATTTGCCCTTTACCTGGCTGCCATTGATCCAGTGACCGATCTCTTTCATGGGAATCCTCCTGATTTTGCGTCACTATATCCTTGCGTAAATGCCCGGCATAGCGGCAATATTCCAAAAAGGTTTTGCAGGTTTGCAAAGGATAATTGGAATGGACTGGGACGATCTTCGCATCTTTCTGGCGGTGGCGCGTGGCGAGAGCCTGTCTGCGGCCGGGCGGGTTCTGAAAATCGACCCTGCTACAGTGGGACGGCGTATTGCGCGTCTGGAAGAGGCGATGGGCGCGCGGCTCTTTGCCAAAGGTCCGCTTGGCTACGCGATCAGCGAGGAAGGCACGCGCCTTCTGTCCCATGCAGAAGAGGTGGAAGCGGCGATGAAAGCTGCCTCCGAGTCCCTCTCCGGTCCGGAAGGTCTGACCGGCCAGATCCGTATAGGCGCGCCGGATGGCAGCGCCAATTACCTCTTGCCACAGGTGCTGGCGGAAATTTGCGATCAGAATCCGGGGCTGGAGGTGCAGATCGTCGCCTTGCCGCGTGTCTTCAACCTGTCGAAACGCGAGGCGGACATGGCGATATCCGTCTCTGCCCCGTCGGCTGGACGGCTGACGGTGCAAAAGATCACCGATTACCGGCTGCATCTGGCCGCCTCGCGCAAATACCTCGATCGTACCGGGCCGATCCGCACCCGCGCTGACCTGAAGGGGCGGCGGATCATCGGTTATATCCCCGACATGATCTTCGACAAGGAACTGGATTATCTTGGTGAGATCGGTGTCAAGGTGGCGACGCTCGCCTCCAACTCCGTCTCGGTGCAGTTTAACTGGGTCAGGACCGGGGCAGGGGTGGCCATCGTGCATGATTTTGTCATCCCGCTGGAACCGGATGTCGAAATTTTGCTGCGTGACGAGATCAGTCTGACACGCTCCTTTTACCTCATCCGCCACCCTGATGACCGTCGTTCCGAACGACTGAACCGCTTTGCCGAGGCGCTCACCCGTGGATTGAAACAGGAAGTCGCCCGGCTTGAAGCGCTGACTTGACAGATGCGGGCATGCAGGTGACGCTGTCAGAAAGCCGATACCCTTCAGGAGGTTGCCATGCAGGTCCATCAGATACTCCGCTCCAAGCCGCAGGCGAGCGTCATCACCGTCAAACCCGGATCGACGGTGGCCGATGCGGCGCGGCTCTTGTCCGAACGGCGGATCGGTGCGGTGATTGTCTCTGCCGATGGCAAGACACCTATCGGCATCCTTTCGGAACGTGACATCGTGCGCGATGTCGGGCGGCGTGGCGGCGACTGCCTGAACGAAAAGGTCGAAGGGCTGATGACACAGAACCTCGTATCCTGCGCCCCTGATGACAATACCGACGATGTACTGGCCAAGATGACCTCTGGCCGGTTCCGCCATATGCCGGTTGTCGATGGCGGCGGAATGGTCGGCATCATATCGATCGGCGATGTGGTCGCGGCGCGCATTTCCGAACTTGCGATGGAGAAAGAGGCACTGGCCGGGATGATCATGGGCAACTAGGGCCGGGCCTGCGTCAGACTGGCGCTTGCAATCCTCTGCGCAATAATATTGCCTGCCAGTCAACTTGCCTGCGCCAGCTCTGGAGAGAACCATGCGGATCGGTCTTTACCCCGGAACCTTTGACCCGATCACCCTGGGTCATAGCGACATTATCCAGCGGGCCATGGCGCTGGTTGACCGGCTGGTCATCGGGGTGGCGATCAATCGCGACAAGTCGCCGCTTTTCTCGTTGGAGGAGCGGGTTGCCATGGTGGAGGCGGAATGCGCCGAGATCATCGCCAAGACGGGTGGCGAGATTGTCGTGCATCCGTTCGAAAATCTGCTGATCGACTGTGCCCGCGATGTGGGGGCCACGGTCATTGTACGCGGCCTGCGGGCGGTTGCGGATTTTGAGTATGAATTTCAGATGGTTGGCATGAACCGCGCCATGGATTCCTCGATCGAGACGGTTTTTCTCATGGCTGATGCGCGGCGACAGGCGATCGCCTCCAAACTGGTCAAGGAAATCGCGCGGCTGAAGGGCGATGTCTCGCGATTTGTCACGCCGTCGGTCGAGGCGGCGCTTCGGGCGCGGTACCACGGCTAGGCGCAGCGGCTAAAGCAGCCGCCCCATTGCAACCGCCGTGTCTACCATGCGGTTGGAAAAACCCCATTCATTGTCATACCAGGCCAGAATGCGGCCCATGGTGCCGCCAAGCACCCGCGTCTGATCCAGGTGAAAGACCGAGGAATGCGGATCATGGTTGAAGTCGGAACTGACATTCTCATAAACAGAATAGGACAGGATGCCTTTTAGCGGCCCATCGGCGGCCGCTTGGATCGCCGCGTTGATTTCGGCGATATCTGTCGGGCGCGACGCCTCGAATACCAGATCGACAGCAGAGACATTCGGCGTCGGCACGCGGATCGCGACCCCGTCCAGCTTGCCGTCCAACTCCGGCAGGACAAGCCCCACGGCCCTGGCAGCACCGGTCGACGTCGGCACCATGTTGAGGGCGGCGGCGCGGGCGCGGTACATATCCTTGTGCATCCGGTCCAGCGTTGGCTGGTCGCCCGTGTAGGAATGGATAGTGGTGACAAACCCTTTGTTTATGCCAATGGCTTGGTGCAGGACTTGCGCAACCGGGCTTAGGCAGTTGGTGGTACAAGAGGCGTTGGAAACCACGATGTCGCTTGCCGTCAAGGTGCCGTGGTTGATGCCATAGACGATGGTCTT
>JBARVM010000340.1:0-3494 GCA_049646265.1 Paracoccaceae bacterium | reverse complement strand
ACTGGCCGCCGAGGGCGCGCAGTTCGACCTGGTGGTCTGCGACCCGCCGGCCTTTGCCCCGTCGAAACAGGCGCTAGAGGCGGGCCTGCGCGCCTATGAACGGGTGGCGCGGCTGGCCGCGCCGCTGGTGGCCCCAGGCGGTTATCTGGGTCTTTGTTCCTGTTCCCATGCCGCCGATCTGACGCAGTTTCGCAACGCCAGCGCGCGCGGCATCGGCAGGGGCGGCCGCCGTGGACAGCTTATTCATAGCGGCGGCGCCGGACCCGACCATCCGACCCTGCCGCAACTGTCAGAAAGCGGCTATCTCAAAGCGCTTTTCTTTCGGCTCGACGGATGAGGGCGGTACTGGACGCCTGCGTTCTCTTCCCCACGGTCCTGCGCGAAATGTTGATCGGCGCGGCGCGGGCCGGGCTCTACCAGCCGCTCTGGTCTGACCGGATCCTCGAAGAATGGGCCCGCGCCACGATCAAGCTTGGCCCCGCCGCCGAAGTGATCGCGCGGGGCGAAATCGCCCTTTTGCGCGCCGAGTTTCCCAAGGCACTCGTCACCGAAAAACCCGGTCTGGCCGAGCGGCTCTGGCTGCCCGACCCGGATGACATCCATGTTCTGGCCAGCGCAATCGCGGGCGGGGCCGACCTGATCCTGACTTTCAACGCCGCCGACTTCCCCCGCCATATCCTGCAAGAAGAGGGGCTTTTGCGGCAGGATCCCGACCAGCTGATGCTGTCACTGCATGACCGGTTTCCCGCCGAGATCCGCGCCATTGCCGAAGCGGTGCAGGGGGAGGCGGAACGCCTGTCCGGCCAGCCCCAGCCCATGCGCCAACTGATGAAACGGGCCAAATTGCCGAAACTGGGCAAACGCCTGAGTGGCCCGTCAGACTGATTGGTTGCCGCAACTTGCAAAACAATCTTTACCCTCTGGGCGAATTGCGTCAACTAACGGCCTAACTATGCAGAAAATTTACATATTTCTTGAAAAATTCCGACAGTGGCCGCCAAATAGGCCTGACGGTCCGACAGTTCGGAAATTTCGCCGGACGCTTTGGCCGTGAATAATGTTGGGGACTACTTTTTTTATGACCGATTTTAGGACTTGGATTTTTTACCCGATGGCCGCTACGCCATCCTGCGAGCCTATTTGATGACAGTCGATCAGCGCGCAAAATGTCCGATTTGTCAGGGCAGCGATCTGGCCAGATTGATTGATCTTGGCCAGGCGGTCGAGGCGACATCACTGGAGGCTGGCCCGAACGCCCTGCCGCGCGCGGCCGCAGCACGTGGGGCGCTGGCCTTTATGTGGTGCAAGGATTGCCTGACGGTCAGCGGCACATCGGCCATAGGTTCGCTGGCGGACGTGCAGGCCGATATTGGTCATTCCGAGGCGCTCTTTACCGGTCAGCGCGCCTTTGCCATGCGCATGTGCGAACGGCTGCCTTTGAACGGGCGGAGCCTTGTTCTTTGCCATAGTGCAGCGGCACGGGGTGCTGCGACATCCTTCAGCTCGGTCGGGGTGCCGGTCGGCGCCTTGCCGCCCCTTGCCGACGGGCAGGCGGACTTAGGGCCCCAGCCAAAGGCGAACCTGATCCTTCTGGCAGAGGCGCTCTGCCAGGCGGACAGTTTCGGCCAGCTGTTGCCCTCTTTGGCACCGCAACTGGCCGATGACGGTGTGGTGGTGGCGGATGTGCCGTTCTTGCCGATGCTGGCGGGCGACTGCCGGGTTGACTGGCTGCAACATCATCGCACGCTCTTTCCGGCATTGGCGGCCTTGGCAAAGGCGGCAGCAAAGGCCGGCCTGCGGCTTTGCGACCTGCAGGAGATTGACGGTCGCGAAGGCTGGGCGCGGATATTCCTGTGCCAAAAAGCGGCACGCTGGCCAACCGGCGACATGCTGATGGAGGCGATGGACGAGGAACGGGACGCGGACGCCATCCTCCGCGAACAGCTCGGCTCTTTCGAGCGGCGCAGCGAACAGGTGCGGCACAGTCTGGTGGATTTTCTGACCACGGCCCATTACGGGCGCAAGACCGTCGCGGTCTATGGCGCCTCTTCTGCCGCGGTCAGGGTCTTTGACTATGTGGGCCTTGGCGCCGATCTTGTCGCCTATGCGGTGGATCCGGAGGCAGAACGTCAATCGCGCTTCATCGCTAAGGGCGAGGTTGCTGTTCTGTCACCGGACGAGCTGCGTCGCCGACCGCCGGATTTCGTGCTGGTGCTGACGGCAGACACTTACAGCTTTATTCGTGATGAGCTGGCGGACCTGCGCGCCTTTGGCACAACGCTTGTCACGGCCTTTCCGGCGGTTGCCCTTCAGACCTGAGCCCTTGGTCAGGCGGGGTCAGCTGTTGGCTTCGCGGATCTTGTTGGCGGCGTCCTTGTCATAGGCAACGCCCTTGCTGTCGAACAGATCGTCCAATTCCCCGGACAAGGTCATTTCGATGGCAATGTCGCAGCCGCCGACAAACTCGCCCTTGACGTAAAGCTGCGGGATGGTCGGCCAGTCGGAAAAATCCTTGATACCCTGACGGATATCGGCGTCGGCCAGCACATTCACATCGGTGTAATCAACGCCAAGATAGTTGAGAATGCCTGCCACCTTGGAGGAAAAGCCGCATTGCGGCGCGGTCTTGCTGCCCTTCATGAACAGCACCACGTCATGCGTCGTTACGGTTTCGCGGATCTGGTCAATTGCGGTCATGGTGGTGGCCTTCCTGGGGCTGTCCTGCTGTTGTCGCCCACATGGGGCGGGTGTTGGCAAAAGGCAAGGTGGTTGGGTTATTCCAGTGCTTTTGTCGTCAGGGCCAGGGCGTGAAGCGCGCCGTTTGGCCCGTCCATCTTGCCCTTCAGCGCGGCATAGACCGCACGTTGCTGCTGCACCCGATTCTGGCCGCGAAAGCTTTCGTCGATCACCTCGGCGGCCCAATGGTTCCCGTCACCCGCGAGATCGGTGATGGTAATCCTGGCCTTGGGAAAGCTTGCCCGGATAAGGTCTTCGATTTCTTGCGCTTGCATCGCCATGCGGCGTCCTTTCGTCGGTCCTTCTGGTCAATATGTAGGCCGATGCGCGAGGCGCCGCAAGAAGCGAGCAGGCGCGGCGCCACCGCCTGCCGCGTATTTTTGCGAAACCAGCTATGGGCGCGCGCCTTAGGCCACAGCCGCCGCAAAGGCCGTGCGGTAAAGCGTGGAAAGTTCCGCGAGCCCGGCGCTTTGTGAGCCAAAGCTTATCTGAGCCCCACCAAAGCTGCCCGCGCGTGCAAGCGGAACCCCAGCCTTCGTCGCGGCATCTTCCAGTGCGGCGGCGTTCCGGGGGGCGACAGCCACGAGGTAGCGAGCCTGATCCTCGCCGAATAGCTGGCCGATATCGGCGCTGTCGAGAGCCACACCCAATCCCGCAGCTTCGGCCATCTCGAAGGCGGCAAGCGCGAGGCCGCCGTCAGACAGGTCAGTGGCGGCGCTGACCAGCTTGCGGTTCGCCCGCAGGAATTCGCCGTTCCG
>JBARVM010000339.1:0-5732 GCA_049646265.1 Paracoccaceae bacterium | reverse complement strand
ACGCTGGGCAGCCAGCGCCGCAGGTTGAAGGGCAAGGCGGTGCGATCAGCCGTGAAAGCCATGCGGGGAAAAATCGAGGATGAGTGATTTGCCGGACGGTGCGCCCTGATGCCAAGCCCTACCCGTGATGACCTTCTGGCTCGCGCCACGCTGTTGGCCGCCGCATGGGGCCCCCTTGCCGAACCGCCGCAACTCCTCAGCAACCGCGAGAATGCAGTTTTCAAACTGACGCTGGCAGAGGGGGGGCGGGCCGCGCTCCGGCTGCACCGGCCCGGTTATCAGTCGCTTGCGGCGATCGAGGCAGAGCTTGACTGGACCTTGCGTCTGGCCAACGGTGGCCTGAACGTGCCCCGCCCTTGCCGGGCCTGGGACGGCGCCCTTGTGGTGCGGGATGAGAGCGGTCTGGCCAGCCTTGTCAGCTGGGTCGAAGGCGTGCCGATGGGCAGGGTGGACCAGCCCCTGCGTGGCGACCGGGCCAGCCGCGTCGCACTTTTCCGGCGGTTGGGAAGGCTGCTTGGCAGGTTGCATCAGGATACCGATGCCATCACTTTTACGACCCAGCCGGACCGGCCACACTGGAACCTTGACGGGCTGCTCGGAAGTGACCCGCGTTGGGGGCGGTTTTGGGAACATCCTGCCCTGTCCAGCGCAGATCGGCGGGTGATGGAGGCGGCGCACGATGCGGCGCGCACGGCCCTGTCGGACTGGCAGGCACGGGCGCCCCTGGGTGACTATGGCCTAATCCATGCCGACCTGATGCGGGAAAATGTGTTTGTCAGCGGTGATCAACTGGCGCTGATAGACTTTGATGACAGCGGCTACGGATTTCGCGCCTATGATCTTGGAACCGCCATGTTGCAAAACCTGCGAGAGCCGGACCTTGGCGATCTGACAGAGGCGCTGTTGGAAGGCTACGCAGAGACAAGGCCCGCCGCCGCTTACGGGCAGGCAGAACTGACCTTTTTCACCATGCTGCGTTGCTTTGCCTCTTGCGGGTGGATCGTCACGCGAATGCCCTCCGATAGCCCGATGCAAGGGTTCTACGCGGCACGCGCCTTGCGTATGGCGCGTGCCTTTTTGTCGGGGCAGACGGAGCTTGCCAAAATATGGGCCTGAAGCGCCAAGTCGCCCAAGTCCGGCCCTGGCTGGCGGCCGGGTTGGCGGCTGTGTTGCTTGGCCTCAGCCTCACCCCCTATCTCGACCGGGGTGCTGGGGCCAGCCCGCGCAGCCTGATCCAGTGGCGCGAAGACAGCGCGGATTTCGGCGGTCTGTCAGGCCTGACCCTGACCGGGTCGGACGGCAGTTTTGCTGCTGTCAGTGACAGGGGCTATTTCGCCCTTGGCCATTTCATCCGCGATACCGATGGAGTGATGACCGGCGTCACGCTCGATGCCTATGTTCACATGCTCGACAACAAAGGCGGGCCGGTCGATAGGTTTCACGGCGATGCCGAGGCGGTGCGGCTAATGCCCGACGGGCGTGTGGCTGTGGCCTATGAAAGCTATACGCGGATCGCGCTTTTCCGCCTGCCGGATCCGCACCCCGAAGTTGCGCACCGCTGGGATCAGTTCATGGGCTACCTTGGCAATCACGCGTTTGAAGCGCTGGCGGTCGACCAATCCGGCAAGCTTCTTGCCATGCTCGAATGGTCTGTCGGAAAAGACTATCAGACATTTGTGCGCGGGCCGGACAATGAATGGCAAAAAGGGCCGCCGCTTCCCACAGATGATCGTTTTGCGGTCACGGATGCGGCCTTTGGACCCGATGGGCGGCTTTTTCTGCTAGAGCGACGGTTTTCCATTTTTCTGGGGTATCAGACGCGGCTGACATCCTATGACCCGACCGAGGCGGGATTTGTTATGGACAAGATCGAATTGCTGACCCGCATGGGCCAGTTTGGCGACATGGAAGGACTGGACGTTTGGCAGGATGAAAAGGGCCGGTTGATCGCGACGATGATCAGCGACGACAACTTTCTGGGCTTTCGCCCGACCACTGTTGCCGAATTCGTACTGAAGGAATGAGAGCGCCAAGAGGTCTTTGCATTTGGGCGCACTGGTGGCTAACAGGGAACAAGTTGCAATACCGGGAAATATCATGGGCCAGATGCCGCGCCGCCGTATCCTGATCGTCGTCGAAAATCTGCCGGTTCCGCTGGATCGTCGCGTCTGGCTAGAGGCAACAACCTTGCAGGCGAACGGCTACGAGGTCAGCGTCATCTGCCCCACTGGCCGTGGCTGGGACAAGGAATATGAAGAGATCGAGGGCATCCACATCTACCGTTACCCCGAACCGGTAGAGGCGCATGCCGGTGCCGTAGCCTATGCCCGCGAATATCTGCATTCGCTTGTGCACTGGTTCCGGCTGGCGGCCAAGGTGCGGCGCGAGCGCGGTTTTGACGTCATCCAGGGTTGCAACCCGCCCGATCTCGTCTTTCTGCTGGCGCTGTGGCACCGTCTACGTGGCGTGCGCTACATGTTCGACCACCATGATCCCTGCCCGGAATTATTCGAAGCGAAGTTCAACAAGAAGGGGCTCTTGTACGTGGTCATGCTGCTTTGGGAACGCATGACCTTTGCCACTGCCTCTGTCTCCATGGCTACGAATGAAAGCTTTCGTGACATAGCGCTTCGCCGTGGCAAGATGCGGGCCGAGGATGTGTTTGTCGTCCGTTCCGCCCCGAAGATTGAAAAGTTTGAACTGCGCCCGGCCGATCCTGCAATGCGCAAGGGCGCAAAGACGGTGTTGGGCTATGTGGGCGTGATTGGCCAGCAGGAAGGGATGGATCTGCTGGTGGCCGCGGCTGACCATCTGATCCATCAGATGGGGCGCAGCGACGTGCATTTCCTGATCGTCGGTTTTGGGTCCGAATTGCAGATGGTCAAGGCAGATGTGGTGCGCCGCGGCCTTGAGGGCCATTTCACCTTTACCGGCGCCCTTTACGGCGAGGATCTCTTGCGCGCGCTGAACAGTGCGGACATCGGCGTCAGCCCGGACCCGAAGAATGCGATGAACGACATCTGCACGATGAACAAGGTCATGGAATATATGACGCTGGAAAAACCGGTGGTGCAGTTCGATCTGAAGGAAGGACGCGCCTCTGCCGCCGAAGCCTCTGTCTATGCTGTGGCGAATGATCCTTTGGATTTCGCGCAAAAGATCGCCTGGTTGATCGACCACCCCAAGGAGGCCAAGGAAATGGGCAAGATCGGCCGGCAAAGGGTGTTGGAGACCTTGAGCTGGGCGCATTCCACGCCGGAACTTTTGCGGGCCTACGCGCGGCTATTCACCAAGATGGGTCGCTGACTTCTGTGGAGGTGCCGCCCACAAAGAGGTGGGCCGTTTCCAGTAACCGAGGAACCAGCCCGCGATAAAGCCGCCCAGATGGGTCTGCCATGCCAGTTGGCCGTTCATTGCCCACCACAAGGCGAGATTGAGCAGGATAAGCAGGATGACCGACCGGACGATGGGGCGGATAGAGCGCTGATCGCGCCGCCGCAGTGCATAGTCCCATGACAAGAGCACACCGGCCAGACCAAACAGACCGCCAGATGCACCAACCATCGGTTTCGACACTTCGGGCCAAAGGGCGAATGCCAGCGAGCCTGCGACAATCATCACGCCATAGATGACCAGAAAGCGCCTATTGCCAACTATTCGGGCAACGGAGTCTCCCAAGGGGATGAAGGTCAGCATATTGACCGCAAAATGCAGGAACCCGGCATGAAGAAAGCCGTAGGTATAAAACATGACGATACTTTGGCCGTTATAGTTCGGTTGCCAGTTGCCAAGCAGCCCTGCCCAGAAACCGAAATTCTCGAACCCCCAAGTGCGGGCCAATGGATCGCCCCAAAGGCCAAGCTCTGCACCCGAAAAGTAGGCCTCAATCACGCTGCACAAGGCAACTACCAACCAGACAGACCAAGGAATCGTTTGAAATTTCGGGCTTTCCACCGAAATGTCGGGCAACGGCTGATGGGATTGATCGGTCATCAGAATGGGACAAACTCTGGCAAGGGTTTCAAGCTCTTTTCCATGAACCGCAGCAGCCGTTCATCCGCGTCGGTCTCGGACTCACCCGGGTCGATCGGTGTTACATATCGAACCAGTGCACCATCTGTACGACCTTTGACAAGACTATCCGACAAAACAGCCAGTTTCGCGCGGAAATCGTTGGTTTCCCGCTGACCGCGCCCTTCAAACCAGTAATAGACCAGCTGTTTGCTCAGCCCTTTCTGGATGACCGCCCGGTTGGCCATGAACGTGCCATAGCCCGCCGCGGTCATATCCACCGGCACCTGCACAAGATTGAAGACTTCCCAACCACCGGAAGGCAGACAAACCTCGGGAGAGTGGATACCCTGCCCTTCGGTCTGCTTCTTGTAATAGGCCACGAAGAGCGCAACCACATCGTTTTCCGAGGCGGACCGATAGACAGAATTCAGATAATCGTCTGCCGCCAGAACTGCCTCGATGTCCTTGTCGAGCGTTGATGACGTTCCGCGCCAATCCTCAACCTCTGTTGGATAGTTTGCCAGTGAGGCGCGCTGAAGCACAACGGCATCGGGTGTGGGGCTATAGATCCAGGCGGCCGAAACCATGGCGGTCACAAGCATCGCCACCGCCAGAAAGCGGCTGGGACGAATGGCAAGGCAGCGCGCCAGAATGCCGCCGAATCCTTCAAAATCAAGGTCAATCGCCTCGGCCAAGGGTTTGGGGTTTGGCGTCAGCCTTTGCAGGGCGATGGCCATCAAGAAAAGAATCCCGACGCAGATCAGAAAGACAACCCAGCCTTCGAAGAAATGCAGGAACCCTTCGGCCTGTTCGATCCCATAGCGATCGACCAACACGCCGATCACCCCGATACGGAAGGAATTCATCAAGACGGTCAGGGGGGCCGCTGAAAGAAGCAGCACAGCCTTGTGCCAAACAGGCCCCCGGTAGAGGATGGCGAAAAGGTAGGAAAAGCTGAGGATCGGGAACAGATATCGCAGGCCCGAGCATGCCTCTGCCACCTGAAGCTTGTAGACCCCAAGGTCGATGACATTGCCTTCCAGATAGACAGCAACGCCAGCGAGGCTGACAAACCAGACACCGATCTCCGACGACAAGGTCTGCAAAAGGATCGTCAGTTTCCAGTAAAGGAACTGCGGCAACGGCAGCATGAAGATCAGATGAAAGACCGGCAATTGATGCAGTTTGCCGCGCTGCCAGCCAAATATCGCCAGAACGACGCCGCTGGTCCAGAAGATCATCGCATAGGTTACAATGTCGGGCACTCGCATCAGATTGCCGAGAGTTGCCAACGCCAGGGATGCGGCAATGACGACGATACCCAGCCAGCCATCGCTGATCTGTTGTTTGGGCATTGGCGCGCGGCGCAACTCTCGTAGAAAGAGGTAGAGTGAAATCAGCGGAATAAGCGGACCGTGGCTATATTCGGCGGTAGACCAGGCTGCCGCCAGAGATTTGAAGCCAATCAGGAAATTCGGAATCGAAAAGACAAGCAACAGTGCAAACAGCACAACGCCCAGCAGATTGACCTGCGGCGCGAAAGAATAGATCGGCCTGACCGATTGTGCTTGGTCTGATTGGTTCATCTTTGTTGATACAACCCGAGGCTATCCTTTAACCTTTACAAGAGAGCGGCTGCAGGTTCGATGCAAATCGCACAGATAACAGCATGCCCCGCGAAACCGGCGACAGCTGGGCAACAATCCGCCAAAATTATT
>JBARVM010000338.1:0-2054 GCA_049646265.1 Paracoccaceae bacterium | reverse complement strand
ATTCTCGTCTTTGACGAATTTCACGAACGTTCCCTCAATGCCGATCTCGGCCTTGCGCTTGTCTGGGAAGTACGCGGCGCGCTGCGTCCCGACCTGCAAATGCTGGTCATGTCGGCCACGCTCGATGCCGCCCCGGTTGCCGCCCTTCTGGGCGATGCGCCGATCATAACTGCCGAGGGCCGCGCCTTTGCGGTTGAGACCCGCTGGCTGCCCCGCCCCCCGGCGGCTGGCCTGCGTTTCGAGGCGGCCATGGCCGGGCTGATCGCCGAGGCGGCGGCAGAGAATGCGGGCAGCATCCTGGCCTTTTTGCCCGGCGCGGGCGAGATACGGCGGGTCGAGGGGCTCTTGCAGGGGCGTCTGCCCGCCGATTGCCATGTGCGGCCGCTTTACGGGGCGATGGATTTTGCGGCCCAGCGCGCGGCGATTGCGCCGGTCGCCTCGGGGCGCAAGGTTGTTCTGGCCACCGCCATCGCCGAAACCTCGCTGACGATCGAGGATATTCGCGTGGTGGTCGATGGTGGTCGGGCGCGGCGGGCGCGGTTCGATCCCGGTTCCGGCATGACACGGCTGGTGACCGAACGGGTGACGCGGGCCGAGGCCGAGCAGCGGCGCGGGCGCGCGGGCCGTGTGGCCGAAGGGGTCTGTTACCGTCTCTGGACGCGGGGGGAGGAAGGTGGCCTTGCCGCCTTTCCCCCTGCAGAGATAGAGGCGGCGGACCTGACCGGTCTTGCACTCGAACTGGCGCTTTGGGGGACGGATGGGGCGGGCCTTGCCTTTCTGACCCCGCCCCCTGCCCCGGCACTGGCCGAGGCGCGGGCACTGCTTGCCGATCTTGGGGCGCTCGACAGGACAGCGGCGGCGGGCGGCGCCGGCAGTGGCGGGGGCGGGCGCATCACCGATCATGGCCGGCTCTTGGCCAGCCTGCCCGTCCATCCGCGCCTTGGCCATATGCTGGCGCTGGCCGGGCCGGGTGCGGCGGCCCTTGCCGCGCTCCTTGAGGAACGCGATCCCTTGCAGGGCGGGCAGGCCGATCTTGGCCAGCGGCTCCGCGCCATCCGCGATCCCAAGGCGGTGCCGGGCGCCGACCGGGGCGTGATCGAACGTATCCGGGCCGAGGCGCAGCGCCTGTCGCGGCTGGTCGCGGCGGTGGATGAAACGTTCAGCCCCGCCGAGATGGCTGCCCTTGCCTATCCCGACCGTATCGGTCTGCACCGCGAGGGCGATGCGCCGCGCTTTGTCCTGTCGGGCGGCAAGGGGGCCGCGCTGGCGGCAGAGGATCCGCTGGCGCGCGCGCGGCTGATCGTGGCGACCGATCTTGACGGCGACCCGCGCGAGGCGCGGATAAGGCAGGCCATCGCCTTGCCAGAGGCCTCGCTCCGCCGCCTCTTTGCCGATCAGATCCATTGGGAGGCGCGTTGCAGTTGGTCGCGTCGCCTCGGGCGCGTCACGGCCCGGCGTCAGGAACGGTTCGGCGCGTTGGTTCTGGCCGAACGGCCCTGGCCCGATGCCCCGCCAGAGGCGCTGGCACTGGCGGCACTGGAAGGCATTCGCCAGATCGGCCTGCCGTGGAGCGCGTCGGCACGGCTTTTGCGTGCACGGGTGGAACTATTGCGCAAGGATGGCGCCGATCTGCCGGATTTCACCGACGATGCGCTTTTGGCGCGGGCTGAAGACTGGCTTTTGCCGCATCTCGCCAACCGCCGGACCGAGGCGGAATTGCGCAGCCTTGATCTGACCGAACCTTTGAAAGGCGCGCTGTCATGGGAGGCGCTGCAACAGGTGAACCGCCTTGCCCCGGTGCATTTCACCACCCCGCTTGGCCGCGCCATCCCGATTGATTACGAGGGCGACCACCCCGCCATTACCCTGCGCTTGCAGGAGATGTTCGGTGTCAGGGTTCACCCGACCGTTGGCCCGAAACGCCTGCCGCTGCGCATCACACTTCTGTCGCCGGCCCAGCGCCCTGTGCAGGTGACGCTGGACCTTCCGGGCTTCTGGGTCAATTCCTATGCCGAAGTCAGGAAAGACATGCGCGGCCAATATCCCAAACACCC
>JBARVM010000337.1:0-2830 GCA_049646265.1 Paracoccaceae bacterium | reverse complement strand
GTGCTGGCCTCCGTCGCGGCGGTGGAGGGAAAATCAGAACACCCGATTGCCCGCGCCATCGTGGCTGCGGCGGCGGAGGCGAGCCTTGCCCTGCCCGAGGTGACCGGTTTTGCCTCGGTCACCGGCTATGGCGTTACGGCCCGGGCCGGCGACCAAAGGGTCGACATCGGTGCCGACCGCTACATGGAAAAGCTGGGTCTGAAGGTGGCGGTCTTTGCCGAAATCGCGGCCCGGCTGGCGGATGAGGGCAAATCGCCGCTTTATGCCGCGATTGAGGGCAAATTGGCGGCGATCCTTGCCGTTGCCGACCCGGTCAAGCCAACGACACCCCAGGCGATCAAGGCCCTGCACGCGCTTGGCCTGAGGGTTGCGATGATCACGGGCGACAATGCCCGCACGGCGCAGGCCATCGCACGGCAGTTGGGCATCGACGAGGTGGTGGCAGAGGTCCTGCCCGACGGAAAGGTCGCCGCCGTCAAGCGGCTGAAGGCCCTTGGCACATTGGCCTATGTCGGCGACGGGATCAACGATGCTCCGGCTCTGGCTGAGGCGGACGTGGGGCTTGCGGTTGGCACAGGCACCGATATCGCCATCGAGGCTGCCGATGTGGTGTTGATGTCGGGGCGTCTTACCGCAGTGCCCGACGCCATTGCGCTGTCGAAGGCCACGATGCGCAACATCCGGCAGAACCTGTTCTGGGCCTTTGCCTACAATGCCGCCCTGATCCCCGTCGCCGCCGGGGCGCTTTGGCCGGCTTACGGAATTCTTCTGTCGCCGATCTTTGCCGCCGGGGCGATGGCGCTGTCGTCGGTCTTCGTTCTTGGCAACGCGCTGCGTCTGCGCCGCTTTGCCCCCACTCAAGTCTGAAGGAGCCAGATCATGAACATTGGTGAAGCAGCGAAAGCCTCGGGCGTATCTGCCAAGATGATCCGCTACTACGAGTCTACAGGACTAATCCCTGCGGCAGGGCGCACCGGTTCGGGCTACCGCGTCTATTCCGAGACCGAAGTGCAGATCCTGCGCTTCATCCGGCGCTCGCGCGACCTTGGCTTTCCGGTCGAAAAAATCGAGGAACTGCTGGCCCTCTGGCGCGACCGGTCCCGCCAGAGTGGTGATGTAAAGCGTCTGGCACTGGAACAAATCAGCGGGCTAGAACGAAAGATCACCGAGATGCAAGCCATGATGGAAACGTTGCAACATCTTGCCGAAGCATGCTGCGGGGATCATCGGCCGGACTGCCCAATTCTAACCGACCTCGGGAATGGCCCCAGCCCCGTCAACAAGATTGGCACTGCAAAGAAGACCGGTCCGCACAGTTTAGGAAGACCGGTCATTGCACACCAGCGCCAACATCAACCCGTGGATTGACATTGCGCTGCATAAGCATGACGGTCGGCGGGCTCGGTGTTCATGGGGTGTAGAACCCCCGAACTCAATCGGGAATGGGGAAGGGTGGACCCAATTGCGGCACCCGAAGCCCCAGCCGCCCCCGCGACTGTATGCGGTAGCGTCCCTTCATTCTGCCACTGGGCCAGATAGCCCGGGAAGGCGAAGGGCCGTGTGACCCCGCGAGCCAGGAGACCGGCCGGACGCCACTGTAACAACATCCCGTCGGGTGTGACGGGCGGAGATAGCCATGACCACGACCACTCAAGCGATCACGCAAACTGCGGGCATGCTGCGCCCGATCCTGACCACGGCCTTTCTGGGGACATTTTTGTTGTTTGTCGCCGGGTTCTCGTCACCGGATACCCTGCACGCCTCGACGCATGACACCCGGCACGCCACCGGCTTTCCCTGCCACTGATCTGACAGGAGATTGACAATGACCAAGACCCTGCTTTCCATCGGGCTGATTGCTGGTGCAGTCGCGGGCCTCGTGATGGCCTTGTTGCAGTTCTGGCTGATCCAGCCCCTGATCGTTCAGGCCGAACGATACGAGACCGGTGAGCTTGTTCTGCAGGTGACTGACGCAGCACCATCAAAAACGACAGTTATCGCTGCTGAAGAACCTGCTACTGTCGGCAACGCGCATCCAGACATGGTTGCAGGCAATAGCCTAGACGTGTCGCGCAATTTTCAGACCATGCTGTTCTTGGTCCTCACATGGGGCGGCTTTGGCCTTCTGGCCTCTGCCGCAGTTGCAGCCCTCCCGGCCGTCGGCCGGACGCAGCACGTATCATGGCCTGGCATTGCGCTGATCGGGTTTGCGGCCTTTTGCCTTGCACCTGCACTTGGCCTACCTCCGGAACTTCCCGGCATGCCGGCGGCTGACCTTGAAGCACGTCAGGTCTGGTGGATTTCGACTGCCATCGCCACGTGCGCAGGCGCGGGCTTGATCGTTCTGTGGCACAAGCCGCCAGCGCTTCTTGCCGCTTTGGTCATCGGACTGTTGCCTCATGTCGTAGGAGCACCAACTATTGACGAGAACCTTGCCGCAGTCGTGCCACCAGAACTTTCGGCGCTGTTTTCCGCCCGCGTAATCGGTACCAATCTTGTTGGCTGGATCGTGCTCGGCATGACTTTGGCCCGGATGTCTGGTTTGTCAGCGGTTCGCGAGAATTTGCCCGGTCGGCATGCCGACACAGCGAGACCTGACCTTGATCGCCCGGGAAGAACGTGACCTTTGTGCGAACAACGTCCTCAGCCGGGCCGCCCGCAACGCTGCCGGCCAACGGCGACCTGAACTGATGCTTGCTCTGACGGGTCTTTTCTTCGCAGCGTTTATCGCCGCCACGTTGATCCCGGCACAGTCCGAGGCCGTGCTTGTTGCACTGCTTCTCGCCGGGACACAGCCCGTTTGGTTGCTTCTATTGGTCGCAACGGCGGG
>JBARVM010000336.1:0-3485 GCA_049646265.1 Paracoccaceae bacterium | reverse complement strand
CCGCCAGCCTCCATGTTTTCCGCCCATATCTGGGCGCTCAGCCACGGCGTGGTCGAACTCTTCGCCCGTGGCTCACCGGGTGCCAAAAGCCCCTACCCGCCCGAAGATCTGCTCGAAACCGGCATCGGCATTTATTTGCGTGGTCTGGGCCTGCTGCCCCCCGATCAGTAAGGGCATTGGAAAGCGACAAGTCCCACGAAAAATCGCCTCTGCAAACTGCCGATGTCAGAGAGATGACCAAGTCTGAAAATCGCGGGTAAAAGCCGGGCTAAGGACGCAAATGCGCCCTGGCCCTGCCCCGCTCTGGGGACCACCGGCACCGCCAGTGACCGGCTTTCTGCCCTGGCCTCAGGGCCTCGCAAAACCCCACCCATTCCTGAGCGTTTCATCCGGCATCTATCTGCCGACCGGCGAAGTCGGGCGCCCGCGATTGATAAAGATCAATCCCACGTCGCCGCCGCGATGCAGAATGCCAATGGCTCGACCGCGGCGACCTGCGCAGGGCCTTTGCGCCTGCAACCTTGCCCCCCGCCCGGCCGCGCAAGGCGACCTATCTCAAAACCAAAGGAAAACCCCATGCCTAACCACATCTCACTCCGTCGACTTGTTGCCTTAGCCGTAGTCGTCGCCGCAATGACAACCGGCACCCCTGTTCTCGCGCAAGATGATGACGACGACGACTTCAGAATGCCCTTTGGCTTTGGCCAAATGGGCAGCGGTTTTGGCAACATGCCAATGATGGCTTGGCCAATCGACACCGATGCCGATGGCATCATCAGCGCCTCCGAGGCTTCGCAACATGCCAGTACCGGGTTTGCCCATTTCGACGCCGATGGCGACGACCAGATCTCCGAAGATGAATACCAAGATAGCGCGCCGGTCATGATGCCGATGGGTCGGCGCAATACCGAACGGCTTTATGTCAACCGTAGCGCCCGGTTCAAGGCGATGGACGCCGACAGCGACGGTATGGTTACCTTGGCGGAATTCATGGCAAAGGCACAATCAAGCTTCGAGGCGGCAGACGCCAACAAGGACGGCAAGGTCACGGTGTGGGAATTTCGGGCCGAGCGAAACCCGTTCTGATCCGCCTGCCATCACAGAAAGCGCCGCGCAAATCGGTCTGCGGCGCTCATGCCCGGCGAAGCTCTGACGCAAGAAAATCATAGACCATGCGGATGCGGCGGCTGGTTGTCAGCTCGCGGTGCGCAACAAGCCATATCGGAAAGACAAGCGGTGCAAGCTCCGGGAGCACGCGGCGAACACTCGGGTCCGCATCACCGATGAACGTGTCGAGAATTCCAATCGCGGCCCCTTGGCGCACCAGTTCCCACATCACCAGATAACTTTCGGTGCGCAGTGGAAAATTGGCTTGCGTCAACCCCAAACCAAGGGTGTTCAACGCCTTGAGCATCCCGCCGCCATGGCCCAGATCAATGAAATCCGCCTGTCCCAGATCAGATGGCTTGGCCGGGTTGCCGATTTTGGCGATATAGCCGGGCGTCGCATATAAGGCGGCATCCGCATCGCAGATCTTTCGCGCAATCAAATCCGGCTCGGTCGGGCGGAAATTGCGGATCGCGATATCAGCCTCACGGCGGCGCAAATCGCTGGCGTGGTTGGCAACCACGATCTCGACCTGAATCCCCGGCTCCATCTGGCGCAGCTTTGCGATGATCGGGGGCAGCAACACCGTCGCATAGGTTTCGCTGGCCGAAATGCAGATCGTGCCGTCCAATGCCTGCGATTGACCCTGCGCCACAAGCGAAACCCGGCCCGCCGCCGCGCCCATCTCGCGCACATGACCCAGCAGTTCCAGACCGCTCGGGGTCAAGGTCAACCCACGTCCAACCCGCTCAAACAGCACAATCCCCAACTCACGCTCCAGCCCCTCGACCTGGCGGCCAAGGGTCGATTGCGCCATGCCCAAAGCACGCGCCGCCGCAGACAAAGACCCTTCCTCTGCCGTCACCAGAAACGCCCGTGCTTTGTTCCAATCAAATTTTACCGATCGCCAATCCATGCGAATATGCATATCAAACCACAGGATTTGGTCAATTCGCATAAACCCGCCAACAGGCTAGACCGACAGCAACCTTACCCCATGAGATCGGACCCCCAAATGACAACCCTCATCCTCGGTGCAAGCGGCGCAACCGGACGTCTGCTTGTCAAAGACCAACTGGAACGTGGCCAGAAGGTCAAGATCGTGGTTCGCGCGCGCGCCAGCCTGCCCGACTCCCTGCTGAACCACGAAAACCTCTCGGTGACCGAAGCCAGCCTTCTGGACCTCAGCGACGACGACCTGTCGCGCCTCGTGCAAGGTTGCAGCGCGGTTGCCTCCTGTTTGGGGCATAACATCAGCCTGAAGGGGCTCTATGGCCATCCGCGCCGGTTGGTGACCGATGCCACACGCCGGATTTGCGCGGCGATTCAGCGCGCGGCACCGGAAAAACCGGTCAAATTCGTGCTGATGAACACCACCGGCAACCGCAACCGCGACCTAGATGAGCCGATCTCCTTTGGCCAGAAACTCATCGTCGGGCTGCTGCGCCACCTGCTACCGCCTCATGCCGACAACGAAAATGCTGCCGATTATCTGCGCGTCACCATTGGCCAGAACCACCCGATGATCGAATGGGTCGCGGTCCGGCCCGACGGGCTGATAAACGCCTCTGAGGTGACGGATTACACCATCCACCCCTCGCCAACCCGCAGCGCCATATTCGACGCCGGCACAACCAGCCGCATCAATGTCGCGCATTTCATGTCGCGACTGATCACGGACCCTGAAACCTGGCGCGCCCGGAAAGGCCAGATGCCGGTGATCTACAACCAGGCCTCAGCCTGAAACGCCCGCGCGCCCGTCCAAAAGCGCGCCACCTTGTTTCTGGCCACCGCCGACCCCAAATCATGCCAGCGCCCTCATTATTACCCCAGATGATCCGGCGCTGGACAAGCCGCCGGCCACAGCGCTAGGCTTGCCCAATCCCAGCCGCGTGCAACCCCGCAAGGACCAGCCATGACCTTCAAGAAAACCCCTGAAAGCCTCGCTCATCTGACCGCCGAACAGTTCCGCGTCACGCAGCAAAACGGCACCGAGCGCCCCTATTCCGGTACCTATGACGACCATTTCGAACCCGGCCTCTATGTCGATATCGTCTCGGGGGAACCGCTTTTTGCCTCATCGGCCAAGTTCAATTCGGGCTGCGGCTGGCCTGCCTTTTCCAAGCCCGTCACCCCGCAAAACGTGACCGAGCTGCGCGATGCCACCCATGGCATGATCCGCACCGAGGTTCGCTCAGCCAATGCCGACAGCCATCTTGGCCATGTCTTCAACGATGGCCCGACCGAGATGGGGGGCCTGCGCTACTGCATCAATTCCGCCAGCCTGCGCTTCATCCCCCGCGCCGAGATGACGGCCGAAGGCTACGCCGACTACCTCGATCAGGTGGAGGAAGGCTGACCACCACAAACCCCTGGCC
>JBARVM010000335.1:0-1800 GCA_049646265.1 Paracoccaceae bacterium | reverse complement strand
GGAAGGCCAGATTGCGCTGGATGGTGTAACAGGAAAGGCACTGAAATGGACAATCCCGTATTGACGAACGATCTGTCGGCCGTGATCGAGGCCGATCGTGCCCATGTCTGGCACCATCTTATCCAGCACAAGCAATTCGAAGCGGCCAACCCGCGCGTGATTGTCGAGGGCAAGGACCTGCGCGTCTGGGACGCGGCTGGCAAAGAATATATCGATGCTGTTTCCGGTGCCGTCTGGACAGTGAACGTCGGCTACGGCCGCGAAAGCATCGCCAATGTCGTGCGCGACACGCTTTTGAAGATGAACTATTTCGCCGGTGTCGGCGGCTCGGTTCCCGGCGCACAATTCGCCGAACGTCTGATCTCCAAAATGCCGGGCATGAGCCGGGTCTACTATTCCAACTCCGGCTCTGAAGCCAATGAGAAGGTCTACAAGATGGTGCGCCAGATCGCGCACAAGCATCACGGCGGCAAGAAATGGAAGATCCTTTACCGCGAGCGTGACTATCACGGCACCACGATCGGCACGCTGGCCACCAGCGGTCAGGCGGAACGCGCCATGCAATATGGCCCCTTCCCGGATGGTTTCGTCATGGTGCCGCACTGCCTTGAATATCGCAAACAGTGGGATGTCGAGAATTACGGCGAACGCGCTGCCGATGCGATCGAGGAAGTGATCCTGCGCGAAGGCCCCGATACGGTCGGCGCCCTGGTGCTGGAGCCGGTAACAGCAGGCGGCGGCGTCATCGTGCCCCCGGCTGGCTACTGGGAACGCGTTCAGGAAATCTGCAAGAAATACAACATTCTGCTGCATATCGACGAAGTGGTCTGCGGCGTTGGCCGTACCGGCACCTGGTTTGGCTATCAGCATTACGGCATCCAGCCCGATTTCGTGACCATGGCCAAGGGCGTCGCCTCGGGCTATGCTGCGATCTCCTGCACCGTGACGACAGAGGCGGTCTTTGACCTCTTCAAATCTGATGCGGCTGACCCGTTGAGCTATTTCCGCGATATCTCCACCTTTGGCGGCTGCACGGCCGGCCCGGCGGCGGCGCTGGAAAACATGCGGATCATCGAGGATGAGGACCTTCTGAACAACACCCTGCGCATGGGTGACCGGGTTCTGAACAACCTCAACGCGCTGATGGAAAAGCACAAGGTTATCGGCGATGTACGCGGCAAGGGTCTTTTCTGCGGGGCCGAACTGGTCGCCGACCGCAAAACCAAAGAGCCGATGGACGAAAAGAAGGTTGCCGCCGTGGTCGCCGACTGTAACGCCCAAGGCGTGATCATCGGCATGACCAACCGGTCGCTGCCGGGGCTGAACAACACGCTTTGCCTGTCGCCCGCCCTGATCGCCACCGCCGACGATATCGACCAGATCACCGGCGCCATCGACAAGGCCCTGACCAAGGTCTTTGGCTAAGCCCAAAGACAGCGGCTAAAAGGCAGCGGGGCACGCCCCCGCCTGGCGCAGAAACCGGCCCCGCCCCCTCTCAGGGCGGGGTCTTTCATTGCGCAACGTCTGGCGCCGCCTCTGCCCGGACCCAAATGTCAAACCGTTCGGTCGAACGTGCCAGTCGAAAGTCCGCCAGTATCCCTTCCCAGCGCGCATCCTTGCCAAGATAGTCGTACCAGGAAAAATCCGGCTGTTTGATCCAATAGTGATCCTTGTCGATGATCAGCATGTCGGGGCGGTTCCGGGCGATATCGAGCAGGTTTTCCTCGCGGTTGCGTAGCTCGATACGTTCCAGCATCTTGCACCTGTCGGCCTCGGCCGCACAGTCAGCTGCCATCAACC
>JBARVM010000334.1:0-3212 GCA_049646265.1 Paracoccaceae bacterium | reverse complement strand
TCGATCTGGGATGTGATGGCGCGCTGTGCCCTTTCTGCCGACGACGAACGTGCGCTCAAGGCCTATACCGAAAGTCTGGGGATGATCTACATCTCCACCCCTTTCAGCCGCAAGGCTGCGGATTTTCTGAATGAAATCAATGTTCCGGCCTTCAAGATCGGCTCGGGAGAGGCTGACAACCTGCCCCTCATCCGCCATATCGCCCGAATGGGGAAACCGGTGATCCTGTCGACCGGCATGCAGACGATCGACAGTATGCGCGCCGCCGTCGCCATTCTGGAAAAGGCCGGCGTTCCTTATGCGCTATTGGAATGCACCAACCTTTATCCCAGCCCGCCAGAGATTGTCAGCCTGCGCGGCGTCAGCGATCTTAAAACGGCCTTTCCGCGCGCCGTGGTCGGCTTTTCCGACCACTCGATCGGCCCGGAAATGGCGCTTGCCTCCGTGGCGCTGGGTGCCTCCATCCTCGAGCGGCACTATACCGACAGCCGCTATCGGCAGGGACCCGACATTATCAATTCGATGGACCCGGCTGAATTGCGCCACCTGATTGACCGCTCGCGGGAAATCTGGATCGCGGCCAACAATCCCAAGCGCCGGACCGAGGCGGAAGAGCCGGTCTACCGCTTTGCCCGCGCCAGCGTCGTTGCCGATCGGGACCTGCCCGCAGGCCATGTGATCGCAGAGGCCGATATCTGGGCGCGTCGTCCCGGTTCGGGGGAAATAGCCGGATATGACTTTGACAAGGTGGTGGGAAAGCGCCTGACAAGGGCGGTCAGCCGCAACACACAGCTGAAATGGTCCGATCTGACCGGCTAACGGGGTTGGCCCCTTGGCGAGACGCTGCTAAAGGCGGCCCCAAAGGCGGGCGAAGGAAACGGCAATGATCATCTCGGAAGAGTATAAGTTCATATTTGTGCATATTCCCAAGACGGCGGGCCTGTCGGTCACCGACGCCTTTGGCAAATACGGCCGCCCGCGTGGCCGCCCCCTCTACCGGAGCATTTCGCGCCGCCTGCCCTTCCATGAAAGCCCGGCGCGGGCGCATTTTCGCGTGCATGAGGCGGCCTCCAAGATGGTGGCGAAACTGTCGCGGCCGGTCTTCGACCAGTTCCTCAGCTTTTCGGTGATCCGCAATCCCTTCGATCATGCGGTGTCGCATTACGAATATATGAAACAGTTCCGCATCAAATCGACGGCGGACAAGGTGGCCAAGCTCAGCTTCCAGGATTATCTGGAATATCGGATGAAGGCGCCCTTCTGGAACGATACGATTTTTGCGCGGATGCCGTCGCAGTCCTACTATCTGTGTGATGCGGCCGGGCGGCTGCTGGTCAAACGGTTGATCCGCTTCGAACGGCTGAATGAGGAGTTGGAGGAGTTGAGCCGCGATCTGGCGCTGCCCGATTTCAACCTGCGCCATGTCAACAAGACCAAGGCGGCGCGGCGGCCGATGCAAAGCTATTATGATGACGTTACCGAAGATCTGGTGCGCCGCATCTATGCGCCCGATTTCGACCTTCTTGGCTATTCCCGCGATCTGCCAGGTTAGGGCAGGGTAGGTTCAGCCCTGCGGCGGGTCCTGATAGCCGTTTTCCAGCCAATAGCGGCGCACCCAATCCAACGCTCCGCGCCCGTAGCGCGGAAAGTCCGCCCAGGAACTGTTGTCCGGTCGGATCACGTCGATCGGGCGCGGGTCGCCGTGAAAGGCCACGATCTTGGCAGAAGGATCGGGCAGGCGCGGCGCCAGCAGCCGGTCGATGCCGATCGGGCGGCGCAGATGTTTCTTGAAACTGATGATCCATTCGGCGGGCCATGTTGTCCAGCCTGCGACATGGGCCTGAACGAAGCGCTGTTCGATCCGGAACCGGTCAAAGGCGCCTTCGGGATCGGCACGAAACCTTTCCGCGATCTGTGGCTGCCCGCCAAGATCAAAGGCAAAGACGCCCGAGGCAAGCGAGGGGTTGGGGTTATCGCTGCCACGCCGCCATTTCGGCCCCCCGCCAATAGAGATAAGCCCGCCCTTTTCCTCAAAGAACGGGTCCAGCGACGACATGATCACAGAATCCAGATCGATGAAGAGCGCCCGCCCGGTCAGCCCGTAAAGGTCGGGCACAAAGACCGACAGTTTCGGCCAGGCACCGGATTTCCAGTGACGCGGCCCATAGCCAAGTTCCGGGATCGGATAGGTTTCGATCCCTTCGTCCATCCCCTCCGGCTCTGGCGTCAGGCAGACAAAACGGAAAGGCCCCGTCAGGTTCCTTCGCACCGCCGCATGCAGGACATTGACGTAAGCGGCCGGATAAAGGGGCCCCCATTTCATGCACAAGACGACTTTGGGCTGGGTCTGGGGCACAGGCACTTGTCCTTTGACTGATCATATTCGGCGCTCTGCCGTTGGTAGTGGACAGGCCCCGCCCTGTCCAGCCACTCGGCGGGTGGCGGGTCAAAAGCGGTAGTCGAACCTGTCGATCTCGGCGGCAAAATGCCGGGCGACGAACTCCCGCGCCTTGTCGGTGTAATAGCCCTGGTACTCGCCCCGCCGCGACTTGTTGCGATGGCCGAAGGGCTTTTGCAGGCCCAGACGTTCCAGAAGCCCCGGCTTCAGGCCGATATGGTGGGCGACGGTAGCGAAATCCTGCTCCAGCCGTTCGACCTGACCGATGAAGTCGCAACCCTCCAGCCAGAAAAACTGCGAGCGGCGCTGCAGCGGCTGCAAACCGTCGCTAGCCCATTCCTGATCCTGCTGCTGAAAATAGGCATCTTCCAGCAGCCTGTGAGTAAAGCCCATATCATTGATTTTACTTTGATATTCCGCAGACTCGTGGGCGCGCAGCTTTTTTTTGCACAAGAAACTGTAGATGGAAACCATTCGGTCCCAGGGATTACGGACAAAGCCAAAGGCAAAGCGGCCCGCGCGCTCTTCGGCGCTCAGGTGAAACAGCGGCGTATGGCCGGGCAGGGATTTGCTTGCCCCGCCAAGGCGGACATTTACCGATTGGCCCGCCGATTTCGGCACATGTATAAAGATGAAATTCGCGCCGATTACTGCCATTCGGCCCCCGACACAAAAGACAATCGTGCAGGCAAGGCCGATCTCATGGCCAGCCACGGCCTGCGCCATTGCCGTTCCGTTGCCTTGGCCGCCATCCCGCTCCCCCCGGTCTTCGCAGTCACTGTTAGGATGTTGATCTGGCCCTGTCCAGACGCGC
>JBARVM010000333.1:0-17110 GCA_049646265.1 Paracoccaceae bacterium | reverse complement strand
GGCTTTTTGATCCGCTTGCCAGTGCGGAGATAGATGTCGAGCTGTTGCGCGACATGGTGACGGAGATCATTCGCGACGAATTGCGCGGCACCCTTGGCGAACGTATCACCCGCAATGTCCGCATGTTGGTGCGCCGAGAAGTGGAACGCGCACTGAACGAGGCTGCGGATACCTGACCCCGCCCAGGGAACGGAACAGGCGCGGCGCTGGATAGGAGTTCGTTATGAATACGCCGGCGCACCTGATCCTTGGAACCACGCTGTTTGGCAGGCCCGGGATGAAGGGGGTGCCACTGGCCGCGGTCCTTGGTTCGCTGGCGCCGGATATTTCGCTTTATCTGCTCAGCTTCACTTCGATCTGGGTGCTTGGCATCTCGCCCAGCCGGGTCTTTGACGAGCTCTATTTCTCTGCTGCCTGGCAACAGGTCTTTGCCATCGACAATAGTTTTGTCCTTTGGGGCATGCTTCTGGCCTATGCGATCTGGCAGCAGAAACTGCTTTTGCGCGTTTTCGCCTCGGCCGGACTATTGCATCTTCTGTGCGACTTTTTCCTGCATAATGAGGATGCGCGACGACAGTTCTGGCCGCTCAGCGACTGGGTGTTTCGCAGCCCCTTCAGCTATTGGGACCGGCATCACCATGGTGCCGTGATCGGGCCAATGGAAATGGCGATGTGTGCGGCCCTGTCCATCCTGCTCTGGCGGCGGTTTCCGCGCCCCTTTCACCGCATGCTGATCGTGCTTTTGCTGGGGATGGAGATATTGCCCGGTCTGCTGTTCCGCTATCTGCTATGAAAAACGCGCCCGAAGGCGCGTTTATCAGACTTGAATTTCTTGGGGCCCCAAGGCCGCGCCGCCTCAGGCTGCTTCAGCCTCTTCCGCGGCATGGCGGCGTTCGCTTTCTTCGCGCGACAGCGCGACGGAGGTGCGCACGCCTTTGGAGACAAATTCCATCAGGCCTTTGACCACACGTTCGTTCGGATCGATTCCGGCGCAAGACAAAACCTCGCGGCCATCGCGCGAACGTGCCCAACGCGCGATCTGGTCGGGGCCATTGCCATATTTCTTGTCGTCGGCAATCGCATCATCCAACGCGGCCAAAACAACAGCGGCAAACAATTTGCGCGACCGCTGACCCTGTTCGTAGTTGAACGCCGTACCGTCTACAAAATCGCGCATTTTTTCCCGTCCTATTTTCTTGCTCTTGTGTTTCTTGTCCGTCGTGAATAAGGCAAACATGCCATGATTCGGTATTACCTGTTCGACATGCCCGTCATGCGCTCGGCGCATAGCGAAACAAGAAGCCCTACATTATCTAGTTTTCTTGCCCGTCTTCACCCCGGAATATATAGGGGTACATCGATTCCGATCAACCCACCTATACGGATTTGTTATGCCAAAGATTAACGGAAATGAAATAAAGCCGGGTTTTGTGCTGGACCATGACGGTGGCCTGTGGGCTGCGGTCAAAGTGAATCATGTCAAACCTGGAAAAGGTGGTGCATTTGCACAGGTGGAGTTGAAGAACTTGCGCGACGGGCGCAAGCTAAACGAGCGGTTCCGGTCAGAAGACAAGGTGGAGCAGGTGCGTCTGGAAAACAAGGATCAGCAGTTCCTTTATGAGACCGACGGCCGGCTGGTTTTCATGGATTCAGAGACGTTTGAACAGTTGGAACTCGACGCGGAACTTTTGGGCGACCGGCGGCCCTTTCTGCAGGATGGGATGACAGCGGCCATCGAATATTACGGGGATGAGGCGCTTTCGGTCCGCCTGCCGCAAAAGGTGCGGTGCCGGATCGTCGAGACGGAGCCGGTGGTCAAGGGTCAGACGGCGGCCAACAGTTTCAAGCCGGCGATCCTCGACAATGGTGTCCGCCTGATGATCCCGCCCTTCATTGGACAGGATGAAGAGATCTGGGTGCATACCGAGCTTTTGGAATATTCCGAACGGGTCTGACGGGCAGGGGCCAAGGGGCCGGGTTTAGCGGCGCAACAGACCGAACAGCGCCGAAGCCGCCCAGCCCGACAGGGCCGCTACCGCCAGCGCCAGAATGCCGTAATAGGCCGGATCGTTGTGGGCGAGACGGAACAGCCAGCGTTCCAGCCCGACCTTACGCACAAAGATCGCCTTCTGATAAAGACCGACAACCGCCCTGTTGCGCAAAAGGTAGATCCGCGTCTTGTAATTGCCTTCCACCAGGTTCGCGGGCAGGTCAACCGTGGTTCGAAACAGGGTCTGCTGCGACACTTGCACGCTATTGTCATGGTTCGAGTAAACGCCTTCGGCGGTGCGCAGACGGATCAACGCCTCTTTGAAATCCTGGGCATTTTCGACATGCGCCGGTGCGCCGATAAAGCGGATGACCTGGCGCAGGGAAATGCCGTGGCGCAGATCCTCGGTATTGGAAATGACATCTTCAAAACGGCCGGAGGCGGCGACGGAGTAAAAGCTTGGCGCGGAATCGACAGAGACGGTCTGACTATTGATCCAAAGGCCCAGATAGCTCGACTTGCGTCGCACCACCTCGACATCGCTAGGGCCTTCGACCGTGACGATAACCTCCAGTTGGCTGTCGGCGGGGATCGGGGTTTCGCGTTTGACCGCGCCATAGATCAAAAGGTCCGATCCGTCGAAGTTCGCGTTGATCTCGATCCTGTCCTGGCTGATGCCCGCAACAACTTGCTCTTGCGCCCAAAGCGGCGCGGCAAGGCCGATAAATCCGGCAAGGGCTGGCAGGTACCATTTCATTTGAGATGCCCGAAGGTGACCGAGAAAAGCTCGCTCGGTTCGACGACAATGTCATAGGTCAGCTTCAACGCCACGCCCAGCACAAGCAGCGCCAGAAGAATGCGCAACTGTTCAGCCCGCAGACGCACGGCAAGAATGGCACCCAATTGCGCGCCGATCACACCGCCAAGGATCAGCATCAGGGCCAGCGCGATATCCACCGACTGATTGGTGAAGGCGTGCATGAAGGTGGTGAAGGCCGCCACAAAGATGATCTGGAAAAGCGAGGTGCCGACAACAACCTTTGTCGGCATGCCCAAGAGATAGATCATCGCGGGCACCATGATGAAACCGCCGCCAACCCCCATCACCGCAGCCAGAATGCCGACGAAGATCCCAACGCCAAGTGGCGGAATGACACTCAGATAAAGGCCAGAGGTCCGAAACCGCACCTTGAAGGGCAACCGGTGTATCCATGTGTTATGATTGCGTTTGATCTTCTTGGTGCCGGTCTTGCGCAGGCTGTTCACGCTTTCGATCAGCATCATCAGCCCGACGCTTCCCAAAAAGACGACATAACAAAGCTGAACGGCAAGTTCTATCTGACCGAGCTTGGTCAGATAGTTGAAAAGCGAAATGCCCAGCATCGACCCGATAATGCCGCCAACCAAAAGGATCGTGCCCATGCGGATATCGACGGTCTTGCGTTTCAGATGCGCCAGAACACCGGAAATGGAGGAAGCAACAACCTGATTGGCGCCGGTCGCCACGGCCACTGTCGGCGGCACGCCAACGAAGAACAGCAAAGGCGTGATCAGAAAGCCGCCGCCAACCCCAAACATGCCCGACAGCACACCGACAATGCCGCCCAATCCAAAAAGAATGAAGGCGTTGACGGAAATTTCTGCAATAGGCAGATAAATCTGCATCGGAATATGCCGTTACGGTCAGGGAATTATTGGCAAGAGTGATGGCCTGTTACGGGCCGGCTGTCAAAGGGGCAACGAAAGATTTCCCGAATATGTGTATTGATTTGGCAAAAAAATTTCGCCAAGGGCCATATTGGCATCACGAATGCTTCGTCCTGGTGCCTAGCGCTCTTTCACATAGGGTTCGCCACCCGCACGCGGCGGAATGGCGCGGCCGACGAAACCGGCCAGCACGATAACCGTCAGGATATAGGGCAGGGCGTCCAGCGCCGGGACAGGCACGGCAAGGTGGAAGGTGCGTTCGATCACATCAGGGCGCAGGGCCAGCGCCTGCAAAAACCCAAAGAGCAGCGTCGCCCAGAGACAGTACCAAGGCCGCCATTTGGCGAAGATGAGGGCGGCAAGCGCAATATAGCCGCGGCCCGCGGTCATCTCGCGGCCAAAGCCTGCCTGAAGCGCGGTGGAGAGGTAAGCCCCGGCCAACCCGCACAGCACACCGGTGATCAGCACCGCCGTATAGCGCAGCCGCACTACCGAAACGCCGGCCGTATCGACCGATGCCGGGTTCTCGCCAACCGCCCGCAGCCGCAGGCCGAACCGCGTGCGGTACAAAAGCCACCAGGACAAGGGGACAAGCATCAGCGCCACATAGACAAGGAGCGAATGGCCCGATACGACCTCTGCATAAAAGCTGCCAAGGACCGGAACATCGCGCAGCTGATCAGCAAAGGGCAGGGTGATCGGGCCAAAGCGCTGCCCGTCGACCAGCGCTGCAGTCCGTCCGCCTTGCCCGAAAAGATCCTGTGCCACCAGCACCGTTACGCCAGAGGCCACAAAATTCAGCGCCACCCCGGAAATCAGCTGATTGCCGCGAAAAGTGATGGAGGCAAGGCCGTGGACCAGCGCAAAGACCATGGAACCGGCGATCCCGGCGCAAAGCCCGATCCAGACGGAATTATAGATAGAGGCTGCGGCCGCTGAACACATGGCCGCCATCAGCATCTTGCCTTCCAGCCCGATATCAAAAATACCGGCCCGTTCGGAAAAGAGCCCGGCAAGACAGGCAAGGAGCAACGGCGTCGCCAACCGCAACATGGAATCCATGATCTGCAGGAGTGTTGCATAATCCATTGCTAGCCCCCCTGCCGTTTCGGCTGGAAAAGAAAGCCCAGCATCATCCGCACCATCTGGTCAAGCGCACCGGTGAAAAGGATCACCAACCCCTGCATGACCGTCCGCAACTCTATCGGGATCTTGGTCATAAAGCCCAAAGAGGCGCCGCCCTGATAGAGAAAGCCGAAAAGCAGCGCGGCCAACAAGACGCCAACTGGGTGGTTTCGCCCCATCAGCGCGACGGCAATACCGATAAAACCCGCCCCCTCGGCAGAGTTCTGCAGGAGCTTTTCGCTGGAGCCCATGACGTTGTTGATGGCCATCAACCCAGACAGGCCGCCCGATATCAGCATGGCGATCATGATGATCTTGAAGGCCGAAATGCCCGCATAGGCGGCGGCCTTTTCCGATTTGCCAAAGGCACGGATCTCATATCCCAGCCGGGTGCGCCACATCAGTAACCAGACCATCAGGCAGGCGGCAAGGGCGATGAAAAAGGTGACATTCGCGGGCACCTTTTTGGTGAAAATCAGATTCACCAGCGGGATTTCGTTGAAGGTCGGCAGGTTCGTCCCCTCCGGAAAGCGGGCCGAGGCCGGGTCCATCGTGCCGTCGGGACGCAGTACATTGACCAGAAGAAAGATCAGCAACGCCCCGGCGATGTAATTGAACATGATCGTGGTGATAACGATGTGGCTGCCGCGCTTTGCCTGAAGCCAAGCCGGAATGGCGGCCCATGCGGCACCAAAAAGGGCACCCGCGACCATTGCGGCGGGCAGGGCCAGCGTCCAGTGTGGCCAGGGAAGCGCGAGACAGACCAGCGCTACACCCAGACCGCCCAACTGTGCCTGCCCTTCGCCACCAATGTTGAAAAGGCTGCCGTGAAAGGCAACGGTCACGGCAAGTCCGGTGAAGATAAAGCTTGTGGCGAAATAGAGCGTATAGCCCCAGCCATAGGCAGAGCCGAGCGCACCGCTGACCATGACGCTGATCGCCTCGACCGGGCTTTCGCCGATTGCCAGCAAGACGATTGCCGATACGATCGCGGCCAGCAGAAGGCTGATCAGCGGTACCAGAACGACATCGGCCCAGGTTGGCAATCTTTGCATCAGGCGGCCTCTTCCCTTATCCCGGCCATCAGGAGGCCGAGGGCACGCTCGTCGGTACTGCCGGGGTCGGAAAAACCCATGATCTGCCCGTCGAACATCACCGCGATCCGGTCCGACAGGCTCATGATCTCGTCCAGCTCGACCGAGACGAGCAAGATCGCCTTGCCCGCATCGCGCAGGGCCACGATCTGTTTGTGAATGAATTCGATGGCGCCAATATCGACCCCCCGCGTCGGCTGACCGATCAACAGCAGGTCGGGGTTATGCTCGATCTCGCGTGCGACGACGATTTTTTGCTGGTTCCCGCCGGAAAAACTCTTGGCGGGCAGCGTCGGGATCGGCGGGCGCACGTCAAAGGTCGCCATCTTGCGTTCCGTATCCGAAAGGATCGCCGCGTTATCCATCAAAAGGCCGTTCTTTTGATATTTCGCCTCATGGTGATAGCCGAAGGCGACGTTTTCCCAGGCGGCGAAATCCATGATCAGGCCAAGCGCCTGCCGGTCTTCGGGAATATGGCCGATACTGGCGTCGCGCCGCGCCCTGCCGTTGGCCGCGGAACCGGAAAGGGGCAGGGGGGCGCCGCGCAACATCACGGTGCCCGTGGCGGCCTGAATGCCGCCCAGTGCCGCCAAAAGTTCGGACTGGCCATTTCCGGCAACCCCGGCGATGCCAAGAATTTCCCCGGCGCGTATGTCAAAGGAAATACCCTTCAGCCGCTCGACCCCGGCCTCGTCCCGCACGCGCAGATTATCCACTTTCAGGACAAGATCACCGGGCGCGGCCGGGCGTTTTTCCACCTCCAGCAGCACCTTGCGGCCGACCATCAACTCTGCCAGCGCCTCTGGGCTGGTCTCGGCGGTTCGAACCGTACTGACCATGGTGCCGCGGCGCATGACCGACACGTTATCGGTCGCATCCATGATTTCGCGCAGCTTGTGGGTGATCAGGATGATTGTTTTGCCTTGCTCTTTCAAGCCTTTGAGAATTCTGAATAAATGATCCGCCTCGGCCGGGGTCAACACCCCTGTCGGCTCGTCGAGGATAAGGATCTTGGCCTGCCGGTAAAGCGCCTTGAGGATTTCTACCCTTTGCTGGTGCCCCACCGAAAGATCCTCGATCAGCGCGTCGGGGTCCACGTCCAGCTCATATTCGCGCGACAGTTCCGCGAGCAGTTGTCGGGCTTTGGCCAGCGACCGGTTCAACAGCGGGCCATCCTCGGCCCCCAGAACCACATTTTCCAGAACCGAGAAATTGGGGACCAACTTGAAATGCTGAAAGACCATGCCGATCCCGGCGCGGATGGCGGCCTGACTGTCGGCGATGGTGGTCGGTTTGCCATCAATCCAGATCTGCCCGGAATCCGCCCGGTAAAAACCATACAGGATCGACATCAGCGTCGATTTGCCTGCACCGTTTTCACCGATAATTCCGTGGATTGTCCCTTCGGGGACCTGAATATTGATATCCTTGTTCGCCTGAACCGGGCCGAATGACTTGGAGATGCCCTTCAGCTCAATGGCCAGCCTGCCCGGCGGCACCGTCGCAGGTGCCGGGGTCACCGTCGGGGCAGCGGTCTGCTGCCCCGTGGTGTCCTTTCCCGCCATCTTAGAACGAAGCGGCGGGGCAGCTATCGTCCGACATGTAATCGTGCACGACGATTTCACCGGACTTGATCTTTTCGGCGGCGGCGTCAACCGCAGCCTTCATATCGTCCGATACCAAGGCGGCGTTGTTTTCATCGATCGCATAGCCGACACCGTCATTGGCCAGGCCCATGACGCTGAAGCCCGGCGCTAGATTTTCACCTTCGCTAAAGGCCTCGTAGACGGCATTGTCCACCCGTTTCATCATGGAGGTCAAAACCTTGCCGGGATGCAGATGGTTCTGATTGCTGTCCACCCCGATGGAGAGGATCCCCTCGTCAGCGGCGGCCTGCAGAACGCCGACGCCGGTGCCGCCCGCCGCGGCATAGATCACATCAGCGCCTTGTGATTTCTGTGCCTTGGCCAGTTCCGCACCCTTGACCGGGTCATTCCAGGCCGAAGGTGTCGTGCCGGTCATGTTGAGGATCACGGTCGCATCGGGATTGACCGCTTTGACGCCCTCGGCATAGCCGCAGCCGAACTTGCGGATCAGCGGAATATCCATCCCGCCGATAAAGCCCACCGTCCCGGTCTTGGAGGCGAGTGCCGCCATCATCCCCACAAGGTAGGAGCCTTCATGCTCGTTAAAAACCACCGATTTGACGTTCGGCTGGTCGACAACCATGTCGATGATGGCGAATTTCGTGTCCGGATAGTCGGGTGCGACGACGCCCAGCGTATCGCCAAAGGCAAAGCCGGTCATGACAATCGGGTTCGCGCCGCTTTCGGCCAGCTGGCGGAGCGCCTGTTCGCGCTGCGCCTCGGACTGCATCTCGATCTCTTTATAGGTGCCGCCGGTTTCTGCGGCCCAACGTTCGGCACCGCCAAAGGCGGCTTCGTTGAAGGATTTGTCGAACTTGCCGCCCAAGTCGAACACAATCGCGGGTTCGGCGATGGCCATGCCAGCCGACAATGCCAATGTGGCGGCCGCGCCGAGGAAATGTTTCATGCAGGTCATATCTAGCTCCCTGAGTAATTTTGTCCCGTTCGGACATCTCTGATCGATCAGAGTGATCGCGTTGGATCAAGGCGATTAGGCGAGAGTCGCGCCGCAGGGTCAACAGGATTCTGATGTGCCGTAGGGAAAAGTTGATCGTTTGATCAAGGAACGGACGAAAATAGGGGTCTAGATGTCGTTTGCGGTAACATTTCGCCGCATGATCAGCGCGTCGGCGCGTTGGCCGGCATGGCTGTAATAGTCTTCCCGCAGGGCAATCTTATGAAATTCCTCACCAAGATAAAGTGCTATGGCCGAGTCGTTCAGGCTGGAGACTTCCAGAAAGATCGTGCGCCCGCCCCGTGCCGCCACGGCGGCGACAAACCGGCGCAACAGATCCCGCCCAACGCCTTGCCGACGTGCCGCCGGTGCGACGGCGATGGTCAGAAGTTCCGCTTCCTCGCCGATCAGGCGGCCAAGGGCGAACCCTTGTTCTGCGGCAACCGCGACAGTCGTTGGCTGCGCCAGAAGTGCGGCGAATTCGGTCGAACTCCAAGGTCGGGGATTGGTGAAGGCTGCGGCATGGAGCCGGGCGAAAGCGTCCGGTGTCATGGCAGAATGGGCGGGCCGGAATCGCGCGCCGGGGCCGCATCGGCGGGCCGCAGATACAGCGGCGCCGGAGCCTTTGGGGTGTCTTGCTTCGCTGCCGCGGCCAGCGCGATCGCGGCGGCAAGCGGGTGGTGGGGCAGGGCAGCTTGACCGCCGAGGTTGTCAGCCAGATAGGCCGCCTCATGGCCCAGGATGGTCAGGCCGGGCGTGGCAAGTTCTGTTGGCAGTTCTTGCAGATCTGCGACAATTGGCGGGTAGTTTTCGGACTGATCAAGCCGTTGAAGATAGGTTTTGCCACCTCTGGCGTCGATACTGGCCAGGCAGGGCCGGGGCTGGCCATATGCCAGCGCCTCGAACCCGGTGATGCCCCGCGCCGGAATGCCAAGCGACAGGGCGAGGCCGCGCGCGGCCGAAACCGCGATGCGTACGCCGGTGAAATTGCCCGGCCCAATCCCGACGGCAATCTGGCCAAGATCGCGCCAGCCAAGGCCCGCGTCACGCAGAATTTCTTCGAGAAGCGGGAACAGTCTTTCGGCTTGACCCTTTTCCATCGGCTCCAACCGGTGGGCAATGACAGCCCCCCCGTCGCAGAGCGCGACGGCACAGTGCGCGGCGGATGTGTCAAAGGCGATCAGCGGCCCGTCAGGCGGCAACGGGTCTGACCTCGACCACTTCGGGAATGAAATGGCGCAAGAGATTTTCGATCCCCATCTTCAACGTCAGGGTGGAAGAGGGGCAGCCCGCGCAAGCGCCCTGCATATGCAGATAGACGATGCCGCGGTCAAAGCCGTGAAAGGTGATGTCGCCACCATCCTGCGCAACGGCCGGTCGCACGCGGGTATCAAGTAATTCCTTGATCTGCTTCACAATATTCTCGTCAGGCCCGTCATGGGCCGCATGGCCCCCGGCCGTGGGCGCGCTGCCTTCGATGGCGGCGGCACCGGACTGAAAATGTTCCATGATCGCACCAAGGATGGCGGGTTTGATATGGTTCCAGTCGATGTCAGCCGCCTTGGTGACGGTGACGAAATCATTGCCAAAAAAGACGGCCGCAACCCCGTCTACCGCGAAGATCCGCCGGGCAAGCGGTGAGGATCCGGCCGTATCTGCCGAAGGGAAATCAGCTGTTCCGACCTCCAACACTGCCATTCCGGGCAGAAACTTCAGCGTCGCTGGGTTCGGGGTCGACTCTGTCTGGATAAACATGGTTCTGTCTCCGACTATTCCAGTCGGATATGCGCCCTGGGTTGGCGTTAGTCAAGGCCAGGGCGGCCTGTGCCACGCCTATGTGATCGCGTCCAGCCGTTCGCGGGACATGTCGCCGGGCACGATGGTGACCGGAATAGGCAGGCTGCCCGAACTGCGCGACATTTGCGTTACCAGCGGCCCGGGCCCGCTTTTGTCGGTTCCCGCGCCAAGTACCAGTACGCCGATTTCCGGATCTTCCCGAATCAAGTTCAGAATCTCGGTCACCGGCTCGCCCTCGCGGATCATCAGTTCCGGTTCGACCCCCTGGCGGTCGCGCATCCATTTGGCAAAAACCTCGAAATGCGCCTCGATCCTTTCGCGCGCTTCCTGACGCATCAGGTCGGCAACGCCCATGAAATGCTGGATGGCGTCAGGCGGTATGATCGAGAGTATCGTGACACCACCGCCGGTATGGGCGGCACGCAGCGCGGCAAAACGCATGGCATTCAGACATTCACGACTGTCGTCCAGCACGACTAGAAATTTGCGCATAATCGACCTCTTAGCTGCGGCGGATCATGACTGTAAACCGCCCGGCTGGCAACGGCTAGCTGTCGCGCCTTGTGGCGGCGCATTCGTCGCAGGTCAGAAAAGAAAGTCAGAAGGGCCAAGCGATGAAACGCGCGCAATATTGATGGAGCAGTCCGCCATCGCGTCGCCGTCGAGGTCGATCAGAAGGGTGCCACCGCCACGGGAGCCACTGTAACAGACCTCTCCAACCGCGCCGTCGAGCGTGCCGTCGTCGGAAAAGTGCAGGCCAAGGCCGGAGAAAACCAGCAGGTCTTCGCCGGGGCGAAAATCGGTGATCTGGTCGGCGCTGGTGCCAAGCCCCATGTCCGCGGCGCTGAGGTAATGGAACTGGTCCGCACCGCTGCCGCCGCTCAGCCGGTCGGCGCCAGCGCCGCCCGACCGGGTGTCATTGCCTGCACCCGCTGTCAGAATATCGTTGCCCGCGTCGCCCGACAGAAAATCGTCGCCATTGTCGCCGCGCAGATTATCGTCATCATCGCCGCCCCAGATCCGGTCACTGCCATCGCGCCCCTGCACAAGGTCGTTGCCAGCGCCGCCATAGATTGTGTCATCCCCGGCATCGGCGAGGATGCGATCATTCCCGGCGCCACCATAGATCAGATCGTCGCCAAGCTGGCCCAGCAAAAAGTCATTGCCGTCGCCGCCATCCAGCGTGTCATTGCCAATGTCGCCATAAAGCCGGTCATTGCCCTCATCCCCGATCAGGTGGTCATCGCCCGCCTGACCGTAAAGCCGGTCATCCCCGCTGCCGCCGTAGATCGTATCATTGCCGATATCGGCACGGATCTGGTCGGCACCATCGTCGCCATAGATCAGATCATCGCCCGCCTCTGCCATGATGCGGTCGTTGCCCTCGCCGCCAGAAATCGTGTCATTGCCGTCGCCAGCGAAGAGTCGGTCATTCCCGTCGCCGCCTGACAAGAGATCATCGCCCGCATCGCCATAAAGCAGGTCGATGCCGCCGCCGCCAAGGATGGTGTCATCGCCACTCCCGCCGTAAAGCCGGTCATTATCGTCGCCACCATCGATACTGTCATTGTCCTCTTCGCCCCAGATCAGGTCGCGCCCCGCACCACCCTGCAAAGTGTCATTGCCTGTACCGCCGTAAAGGCGATCGTTGCCTGTGCCGCCGTCGGCCCAGTCATCCCCATCGCCGGCAAAGATCTGTTCTGTACCGTCGCCGCCGTCCAGACTGTCATTGCCCGCCCCGCCATAAAGCATGTCATTGCCAGCCCCGGCGCGGATCGTGTCATCACCATCGCCGCCCGCCAGACTGTCGTTGCCGTCGCCGCCGTCCAATTCGTCATTGCCCGCATCGCCCGCAAGCGTGTCGATCCCGTCGCCGCCCCACAGGATATCGTCGTCATCGCCACCGGACAGATGGTCATTGTCCGCGCCGCCCTCCAGCGTGTCGTTGCCTGCGCTCCCCTCCAGCGTGTCGCGTGCAGCGCCGCCAAGCAGCCTGTCATTGCCATCATCGCCCAAAAGCCAGTCAGCCCCGTCACCACCCGACAGGCTGTCATTGCCGCCGCCGCCCCGCAGCGTGTCATTGCCGAAGTCACCGTCCAGATCATCATTGCCGATACCGCCGACAAGGCTGTCATTCCCGGCAAAGCCCATGATGCTGGTAGCGGCTGCGGTGGCGATCAGCGTGTCGGCAGCGGCACCGCCAATCAGGATTTCCGAGCTTTGCGAGGGGGCAAAGCGGGTCAGCCGCAAGAGGTGCGACTGGGCAAAGGCCGTGGGTGCGATCGGATTGCCGTCATGGCTGTCGATGATTATCAGATTGCCCTGATAGGCGATCTCCGCCCCGGTTGCGGTGGAGGTGATCGCCAGCTGGCCGATATTGCGCAGCATCGGGTATGAGGTCAGGTCGAGCCGGTCGACCCCGACCTGATAGTCGCGGATATGGATGGGTGTGGCAGAGGCTGAAAGGACGAAAAGGTCACGCCCGGCACCCCCCCAAAGTTCCGCCGCCCCGCCAAGATCGCCCGCCACCAGAATATCGTCGCCATCGCCGCCCCGCACATCGGTGGTAAAGGCCCCGGCCACCAAAAGGTCGTTGTCCGCGGTGCCGACCATCGAGCCCGCGGTCTTGTAAAGGCTTTCGCCCAGCGTGCCGAGGTCGAGGCTGAACTGGCTGATACCCGGCTCTGTCGCACTGGCGGCAAACAGCTTGATCTGGTTGCCGATCTCGGCGGCGGCAAGGGCGGTGACATTGGCAAGCGAGGTGGCGGCGCTGTCGGTCACCGTCATCAGATGCACAAGCCGCCCGTCGGGCAAAAGGGTCATCACGTCGAACCCGTCGTCATTGCCGCCTGCCAGCACGAAGCCGCGGTTGCCGACGGTAAAGCTTTCCAACGCCGTGGCATGGGAAAAGCGGGTGGCAAGGTTGTCGACGACGTGATCCGCCTCTGCCAGCTGGCCATCGGGCAGGATGCGAAAGACCGAGAGGGAAGAGCTTTCCGCCGAGGCGACCACGGCATAGCTGATGCCGCTGACCGAGATAGTGGTGACATCGGTCGGTTTGGAATAGCCGGTGCCAAGGTCAACCGTCACGGTCGAGGCGGCGGTCAGTTCGCCCGCGCTGCCGATCCGGTAGCTGGAAATCAGGTTGGAACTGGCGCTGACCGTGACAAGAACCCCGCCCTGAGCCGTAACGACAGTGGCCATGGCGCTGATGTCGGCGCCATTGGTGACGGCGGCCGATCCCCGCACAAGGCTGAACTGACCCGTGCTGTCGATCTGATAGGCATAGGGCACCGATTTGCCGTCAGCGGCCAGGAAGGTATAGCTGGCAGACCCTTTGGCAAAGGCCGCGATCGCGGTCGGATCATAGGCAAAGGCGCTGTTCAAGGCGCTGCCAAAGCTGCCCGTACCGGTCAGCGAATAGGAGGCCCAGCCCGATGGTGCCAGCCCCGCCGCGATCAGGAACATATTGCCGGTGCCTGTGCCGGGCAGGATCGCCATTTGCGGCGTGGAAAAATGATGCACGGCGCTGAAATAACCCTGCAGCCCCTGCTGGCTTGCAAGGCCAGAGGCGCCAGAGATGTCATAGACCGAATATCCCGCCCCCGCCCCCGGCAGGGTCGCGGCAAAAAGGCGGGGCAGGCCGTTGACCCAGGCAATCTCCAGATCGGCGATATTGGTGGCAAAGGTCGGTGCCGCGCCGCCGAGCTGGCCGGTAAATGCGTAGCTGATCACTCCACCTGTCCCGCGCTGTATGGCTGTATCCTGCGGGCAGCTTAGGGGCGGTTTGTTTAATTTTTCCTGACCGGATTTCGCAAAATTTCTTGGAAATCCGGGCGACAGGGCGGGGCGTTCTGTCCCGTCAGCCCGCCTCTGCCAGCAAAGCGGCAAGGTCGAGCCGGCCGGTGGTCATCGCAAGATTTCCCTGCGCATCAAGCGGCCATTCTGCCTGTGGCCTGTCGCGATAGATCTCGACACCGTTTTCATCGGGGTCGCGCAGGTAGATCGCCTCGCTGACGCCATGGTCCGATGCCCCGTCGATGGTAATGCCGTGGGCGACGACATTCTTCAAAACCTCGGCCAGCGCCTTGCGCGACGGGTAAAGGATGGCGGTATGGTAAAGGCCGGTCGTGCCGGGGGCGGGCGGGGTGCCCCCCCGGCTCTCCCAGGTGTTCAGGCCGATATGGTGATGATAGCCGCCTGCCGACAGAAAGGCGGCCTGCTGCCCATAGCGGGCGGTGACCTGCATGCCCAACACATCGCGGTAAAAAGCTACGGCCCTTTCCAGATCCGCGACTTTCAGATGCACATGGCCTATTTGGGTCTTGTCGGGGGCGCGGTAGTCCATCGGTTGCTCCTTGGGGTCAACGTTCCCCGCAAGATAACCCATCCACCCACGCGCAGAAATAGCCGGTTTCGCAGAGTTTCTGTGTGTGGGCGCACAGCTTGCCCGAGCACCAGCCAGACCGCCCGCTCGCCAGACCTCGCAGCGGGCGCTAGCGCGACCGGATCATGCCCACGATTTCCAGCGTGCGGTCGAGGATCGGCTGGGCAATCGCATCGGCCCGCGCCGCGCCATCCCCCAGAATGCGGTCAATCTCTGCCGGGTCGGCCATCAGCCGCTTCATCTCCTCGGCGATGGGGGCCAGCTTTGACACGGCCAGATCGGCGAGCGCGGGCTTGAAAGCGCCAAACCCTTGTCCGGCATATTGACCCAGAACCGCGTCGGGCGTCAGATCGCCAAGGGCTGCATAGATATTCACCAGATTGCGCGCTTCGGGCCGGTCTTTCAGCCCTTCGGCGGTTTCGGGCAAAGGGTCCGCATCGGTCCGGGCCTTGCGGAACTTTTGCGCGATCACATCGGCCCCGTCGGTCAGGTTGATGCGGCTGGCGTCCGACGGGTCGGATTTCGACATTTTCTTGCTGCCATCGCGCAAGCTCATGACCCGGGTTGCCGCCCCTTCGATCACCGGCTCGGTAATCGGAAAGAAATCGACGCCATAGTCGTGATTGAATTTCATCGCGATGTCGCGGCAAAGTTCCAGATGCTGCTTCTGGTCCTCGCCCACGGGCACATGGGTCGCGTGATAAAGAAGAATGTCGGCGGCCATCAGCGAAGGATAAGCGAAAAGGCCCAGGCTTTCGGCTTCGGCATTCTTGCCCGCGGTCTTGTCCTTCCACTGGGTCATGCGGCCCATCCAGCCCATGCGTGCGACGCAGTTGAAGATCCAGGCAAGCTGGGCGTGGCCCGCGACCTGGCTTTGGTTGAAAAGGATCGAACGTTTGGGGTCGATGCCCGCCGCGATGAAGCCCGCCGCCGCCTCGCGCGTCTGATCGCGCAGGCGGGTTGGATCCTGCCAGACCGTGATCGCATGCAGATCGACCAGGCAATAGATCGTCTCGATCCCCTCGTCCTGCTTTTCCACGAACCGTTTCAGCGCGCCAAGGTAATTGCCAAGCGTCAGCCCGCCCGATGGCTGGATGCCGGAAAAGATGCGGGTCGGAAATTTGGTCGTGGTGGCGGGCATCTGGCAGCTCCGGCTGGAAAGTTTGTTCGATGTCGCGTATCGCATTGGGGGAATGGCCCGTCAACTGCGGGGCAAACCAGTAAAAGAGGCAGCGATGCGCGAAGGCTACGACCAATCACCGCTAAACCCCATCCCGCCGGTCGTCTGGATGGTGCTTTTGCCCATCGTCGCGGTGGAGATCGTCCTCGGCCTTGGTCAATCCGGGCTTAGCGGCGGCCCAGAGGCGATCGGCTGGCGGCAAGAGGCGGTGGTGCGTTTTGCCCTGTCGCCATTGATGCTGGACGAGATGATTGCGCGAGGCCGTTGGCCGTTCGATTACCTGATGCGGTTCATCACCTACAGTTTTGTCCATTACAGCGTGACCCATGCGCTTTTTGTCGGGGTCTTCATCTTGGCGCTGGGCAAGATGGTGGCAGAGGTGCTGCGCCCCTGGGCCTTTCTGGCGGTTTTCTTCGGTTCGGCCATTTCCGGCGCGCTGATCTATTCGCTGGTGCCGGGAATCGAGACGCCGCTCGTCGGTGGCTATCCGGCCGCCTATGGGCTGATCGGGGCCTTTACCTTTGTCATTTGGGCGCGGCTTGGACTGGAAAATGCCAATCGTGCGCGGGCCTTTACCCTGATTGGCTTTCTGATGGGGATACAGTTGATATTCGCCCTGCTTTTTGGCGGCAGGCCCGACTGGATCGCGGATGTCGGCGGCTTTGCCACCGGCTTTGGCCTTTCGTTTCTTTTGGTGCCCGGCGGCCCCACGGCACTTCTTAACCGCCTGCGTCAGCGCTGACGTGACAGGCCCGCGCGGAAGTCAGAGGGTTTGAAAGCCCCGAAGATCAGCCCGACCAGACCGTAAAAGACCAACCCTGAGACGCACAGGATGGCAAGTGCTGCGTAGCGCTGGCTGCCGTCAAAAAGCGCACCGCGCAGATAGGTGGAGGCGCCCAGAAGATAGGCGCCAAGCATGGCCGAGCATAGAAGGATGCGCCCCATCCGTGCCTTCAGCCGCGCGTCGATCTGAACGGCTTCGCCCATCGCCCGGCTGCCGCGCCACAGTTGCGCGACCATCACCCAGCCGGACAGGGTTGTGCCAACCGCCGCAGCGGCAAAACCGATTAGGGGCGAGAGGCCGACGGCCAGAACCACATTGACCAGCATCGACATAAGGGCGAAGCGAAAGGGGGATCTTGTGTCTTCGCGGGCGAAATAGAGCGGCTGCAACACCTTTTGCAGCACAAAGGCGGGCAGGCCCGCGCCATAGATGGCCAGTGCAAGGG
>JBARVM010000332.1:0-12988 GCA_049646265.1 Paracoccaceae bacterium | reverse complement strand
TTCCAGGCGTGCGCCTTCGACCACTCGGCCACCTGTCCGTGGGGCGCTGTTTAGCGGGGCTAAGGCTGCTGGGCAAGGGGCTTTGGCAAAATCCCGCACCGTTCTTGCGCGCCATGAAAAGCTACATCGACACCCTTGCGCCCAACTCCACCACGCGGTCGCGCGGCAGCTGATAAAATTCACTCGGATCCGCTGAGAAACGACCCAGCGCAATGAAAATACGGTCGAAAATGCGGATGACACCGTCCGAGGCGCCCAGCACCACCTTGCGTCGGCCAAGGAAGAAAGAGGTGGACATCACATCGAACTTCAGCCCCACCCGCCGGGCCCGGCCAAGGGCGCGGCTGATGTTGGGGCTTTCCATATAGCCAAAGCGCAGGGTCAGCCGGGAAAAACGCTCATTGATCGGCGCATATTCGGCACGGTCGCGTTCCTTGACCATCGGCACCCGAACGGATTCGATTGTCAGAATGACGTTCCGTTCATGCAGAACCCGGTTATGTTTGAGGTTGTGCAGCAAGGCGGGCGGCGCTGCATTCTGATCCGAGGTCAGGAAGAAGGCCGTGCCCTGCACCACATGGACCGACGATTTCATCATCGAACGGGCAAAACTGTCCAGATCGACCATATGGCGCTTGCTGGCCCTGACAACGCTTTGCACGCCGCGCCACCAAGAGGCCATCATCACCGCGATGGTCACCGCCATGACCACGGGCACAAAACCACCCGCAAAGAATTTGGTCATGTTGGACAAGAAGAAGGTACTTTCCAGCGCAAGGAACGGCACCGCGACACCAAGGACGATCCAGAGGCGGCTGTTCCAGCCCTTGTAGGCATAGATCATCGCAAGAATACTATCGACGATCATCGCCCCGGTTACCGCAATACCATAAGCCGCCGCCAGCGCCCCAGACGATCGGAAATTGATCACGAAGGCCAGAACCCCCACGAGCAATATCCAGTTGACGGCCGGCACATAGATCTGACCGCTCTGACTTTGCGAGGTGTGTACGATCGACAGACGCGGCAACAAACCAAGCTGAATGGCCGCCCGGGTCATGGAGAAGGCCCCGGTTATCACCGCCTGAGAGGCGATGACGGTGGCCAGTGTTGCCAGGGCCACAAGCCCCGGCAAGGTCCATTCCGGCACCAGAAGGAAGAAGGGGTTTTCCAGCGTGGTAATATCCTGAATGACCAGCGACCCCTGTCCCAGATAGTTCAGCACCAGCGCCGGGAAAACCAGCACAAACCAGGCGGTGCGGATCGGCTTGCGGCCAAAATGGCCCAGATCGGCATAAAGCGCTTCTGCCCCCGTTACGGCCAGAAAGACCGCGCCCATGACAAAGAAGGCCCCTATGCCATGGCTGGCCAGAAACGCCACGGCATAATAGGGGTTGAAGGAGACAAGGACGCTCGGATCATTGATCACCTGATTAGCGCCCGTCACCCCCATGACAATGAACCAAATCGCCGTGATGGGGCCGAATGCCACCGAGATCGACTTGGTCCCGTGCCGCTGCACGATGAACAGAGCCAAGAGGATTCCGATGGTCACCGGCAAGACAAATCGCTCGAACGAGGGGGCGACGAGTTTTATCCCCTCGACTGCCGACAGAACGGAAACTGCCGGCGTGATGACCGCATCACCGAAAAACAGTGCCGCACCGGCTATCCCCAATGCCAAAACAAAGTAGTTCCGCCGCCCGATCGCCAGCCGCGTCAGCGTATAGAGCGCCAGAATGCCACCTTCGCCACGGTTATCGGCGCGCAAGAGGAACAGCACATATTTGATGGTCACGATCAGGATCAGCGTCCAGATCAAGAGGGAGATGACCCCAAAGACCTCGAAAGAGGTCAGCCCGCCATGGGCGACCGGATGCAGCGCCTCGCGCAGGGCGTAAAGCGGGCTGGTACCGATGTCGCCATAGACGACGCCAATAGCACCTAGGCTCAGCGCAGCAAGGCTTTGCTTGTGCAGATCACCATGGCCGTCTTCGGCGGAATTTGGGTCTTCGTCAGGCTCTTGTGACAGGGCCGTTTCGGGATTGAACATGTCTGCTTTCAAATCGGCCGTGCGAACCCACAGAGGCGCGCAGGGACCATTGTTGGGCATTATCGGTGCATGGGCACCTTGATAGCTCCGATTTCTTTCGCGCTGGCTGGCAGGCCTATTGCGCGACCCCAGATGAGAGGCAATGTCACCCGACTCGCCCCCAGTTGCGCGCGACTATCTCCGCCTGACGCAAAGATTCAAGATATTTTCAAGGACGCCGATCAGAATAGCCTTAACCGTTGCCAAGATGCAGAGTAATGCGGCGGTTCTGTTTTCCCTTGTTTTCGATCTTGCCAACGGTCAGCGGGCCGATTTCGCCGGTTCGGGCCACATGGGTTCCGCCACAGGGTTGCAGGTCGATCTGGCCCGCCCCTTTGCCGATACGCACCAGCCGCACTCGGCCTTGGCCGGTCGGCGGGGCGACGGACATGGTCTTGACCAGCCCAGGGTTGGCCGCCAGCTCCGCGTCGGTGATCCAGTCTTCGCTCACCGGCAAGTTCAGTGCGACCAGCCGGTTCATCTCTGCCTCTAGCGCTTCGGCGTCGACGCTGGCGCCACTCATATCGAAATCAAGCCGCCCCTTGTCGATGCCGATCTGGCCGCCTGTCACCGGCAAGGGCACGGCGACCGAAAGAAGGTGCAAGGCTGTGTGGACACGCATATGCCGATAGCGGCGCCCCCAGTCCAGCCGCTGCAGGAGCGCGGTCCCCGGCGGCGGCAAGGCGCCAGGATGGGCGGGTAAAAGCACAATCGCCCCGCCCTGCCCCTTGACCGCCGTGGCAATGTCCAGCCGCCCACCCGGCCATTCCAGCCAGCCGCTGTCACCGGGCTGACCGCCCGAAGTGGCATAAAAGAGGCTTTGATCCAGCACAATGCCGCCTTCTTCGGTAAGGGTAAGAACGCGCCCCTTGGCCTCCTTCAGGTAGGCATCGCGGCGAAAGAGCGGTTCGGTGGTGGTCATCTTCAGTTTTCCCGGCGTTCGTCTGGATCACTGGCAGGGTCATTGTTGATCGCACCCGCAGGAACCTTTTTGCCGGCCCGCTTTTTAGCAGGCGCTTTCGGCGCGGGCTTCGCCCCTTCTTCGACCACCGCCGACGGCGCCCGGCGCGGGCGCGGCAGGCCGACCCCACCGGCCTGCACCTCTTCCAGCACCATCGGTATCTCGATGCCCGCCTCGGCAAAACGTTCCAGAATAGCGTGATTGATCGCAGAAAGGGTCGGCATGCGGAAATTCAGGTCCGACAGGATTGCCCGCAATTCGAAATTGATCCCCACCGGTCCGATGGAAACCAAAAGCACCTGTGGCGGCGGGTCGATCAGTGCCAGTGGTTGGTCATCGATGATGTCGCGCAGGATCTGTTCGACCTTGCGCGTATCGCTTCCCATGGCCACGGTCACGGGAACGATGAGACGGCTTTGCAGATTCTCCCGCGTCCAGTTGGTAACGACGCCGGAAATGAAATCGCCATTCGGCACGACGACTTCGGACTGATCGGCGGTAATGATCCGGGTGGAGCGGACAGAGATCTGCTTGACCGTCCCCGACTTGTCCCCCACTTCGATCCAGTCGCCATCCGAGATGGGCCGCTCGACCAGAAGGATGATGCCGGCGATAAAATTCTGCACGACATTTTGCAGGCCAAAACCGATGCCGACCGACAGCGCCCCCGCAACGATCGCCAGACCGGAAAGATCAATCCCCGCGGTGGTGATGGCGGCAAGGGCAGCCAGAAATATCCCCACATAGCCAAGCCCCGATACCGCCGCCGTTTGCGCGCCCTTGCTGAGTTGGGTGCGCGGCAATATCTGGCTGCGCATGGCCCCCTGCATGACGCGGGTGATCATATAGCCAAGCACGAAAACCACGATCAGGGTCAGAACCGCGATGGGCGACACGGTAGTTTGCCCGAATTGGACACCCTGCTGAAAGCGCGTCCAGATTTCCGAAAGGTCCGCGCCGCGCGCGCCCCAGATCAGCGCAAAAATCGGCAGCGACAAAAGCGCAAGGACAAAGCCGGTCAGCACCGGGATCAGCGCCTCTCTCCCCTCGCTTCCAGAGCGGGTTACAAGGATATAGACGTCGGTCAGGAACCTTTGCAGCAGAATGATGGAACCGATCAGCGCCATGGAATTGATCATCGGCCAGATCAGCGCGTTGGCTGCCACCACATAGCCGACCAGCGCAAGGATCGGGGCAAGGATAGCCACGGCCATGATCAGGTTTCCGGCATAGCCGATCATCCGGCTGCGGAACAACAGCGCCTCTCCGCCTGCGGCATCGTCGGCGACCTGACGGCGCAGCAAAAGCCCAAGGCGGAAAAGGAAGACCGCCGCCACACAGACCAAAGGCGCAAGCCACACCGCCTGCGCCGCCTGGCTGAGGGGTGGGCGCACCTCGGTGGTGAAGGCGCGGCGCACAATCTCTGCCGCCGAGACAAGGCCAAGGATCGACACGAGAAAACGCGCCTCGCTTGGCCGGTCGGTCAGCCGGATCGACTGGATAGGCTGCCCCCCGGTCTCTTCATTGGCAAAAAGCCAGCTGGCCAGCCAGCGCGCAAAGAAAAAGGCAAAGGCCGCCAGGGGGAGCGCTCCGGCCAGCGCCAAAAGCCGGGGGCCGGGAATGGTCGAGATGACCAGCGCGACAAGCACCAGCGTCATCCCCAGCGTTGGCACGACCACCTGTCCCAAAGACACAAGTGCGGAAACCAGCGTACGCCCGCGCAGCGTTGCGCGCATCTGCAACCGCCGTGAAAGCCGCTCCATAAAACCGGCGCCGCGCCACATCAGCAAGATAGCCGCGACAAGGCTGGCCAGAATTGCCGGCAGCTTGTTGCGCATCTCGGCGCGCCGCGCCTCATCCTGCCAGGATGTCGCAACCTCTGCCTTCAGGGTTTTCAGGCCCTGCAGCAGAACCGCGTTGCCCGACGGCCAGTGCAGCGGGTTCAAGGGCGTCGGCAACAGCCGCAAAAGCTCTCGCGCCTGCCGTTCGCGCACGAGCGCGTCGGCCTGACGGATTAGCCCGTCTGCGCGTTGAAAAGCCTCATCCGCCGCCAGAACCGGGGCCTGCAACTCTGCCAAAGACTCGACCAGTTCCTGCCGCCGCTTGGCAATGCCCGGCGCTTCCGGGCCACCACCCTCTGGCACAGCACCAAGGGCAGTCAGCTGATCTTGCGCGGCCTCGATCTGCGGCGCGCCTTCCTTGCGCTCCGCGTCAAAGCGGCTGCGCCATTCGACGATCTGGGCGCGCAGGGTTTCCAGTGCCGCCGTCGGCACCCGTGCCGCCGACAGCGTATCTTCGGCCTCTTTGGCGATCTTGCTCCAGGCAGAATAATCCGGCGCGGCCTGCGTTTCCTGCGCAAATGTTTCGGAGGGCAGGCTGACAGCGGCAAAGCCGACAAGGCCGACCCAAAGACAGATCAGTGGGGCATAAAGCCTGCCTGTCATCCCTCAAAGACCGACGGCAATTCTGGCGCGGCACTATCCAACCACGACGGCACCGGCAGACCCTTCGCCTTCAGGAATTCCGGGTTGAACAGTTTCGACTGATAGCGCGTGCCATAGTCGCACAAGACTGTCACAATCCGGTGGCCTGGCCCCAACACCCGCGCCATACGGATCGCGCCAGCCACGTTGATCCCCGACGAACCGCCAAGGCAAAGCCCCTCTTCCGCCAGCAGGTCAAAGACGATCGGCAAAGCCTCGCTGTCGGGAATGCGGAAGGACATGTCAGGCGTAATCCCTTCCAGATTGGCGGTGATCCGTCCTTGCCCGATTCCCTCGGTGATAGAGGAGCCTTCGGCCTTGAGGGTGCCGGTCGTATAGTAGCTGTGGAGCGCCGCACCTTCAGGATCGGCGAGTGCCACCTTGACGCCCTTTGGTTGCAGCGCCATCGCAAGCCCGGCCAAGGTTCCGCCGGAGCCGACAGCACAGACCACCCCGTCAACCTTGCCGTCGGTCTGTTCCCATATCTCCGGCCCGGTGGTTTCCAGATGTGCCTGCCGGTTGGCGACGTTGTCGAACTGATTGGCCCAGATCGCCCCGTTCGGCTCGCTTTGCGCCAGCCGTTCGGCCAGGCGGCCGGAATAGCGCACGTAATTGTTCGGGTTGGAATAGGGTGCCGCAGGCACCTGCACCAGCTCTGCCCCGGCAAGGCGCAGCATATCCTTCTTTTCCTGGCTTTGGGTTTCGGGGATGACGATCACCGTCTTAAACCCCATCGAAGCCCCCACCAGTGCCAACCCGATCCCGGTATTGCCAGCCGTGCCCTCGACAATCGTGCCGCCGGGCCGCAACCGCCCCTGGGCTATCGCGTCGCGGATGATGTAAAGCGCCGCACGGTCCTTGACCGACTGCCCGGGGTTCATGAACTCTGCCTTGCCGAAAATCTCGCAGCCGGTCATTTCCGACGCCTTTTTCAAGCGGATCAAAGGTGTCTTGCCTACCGCATCAGCCAGGTCTTTATACGCGCGCATGGTGCACCTCCGCTTTATCTGACCCATTCCTAGGCCTGCAGGGCGCGGACCTCAAGCCCCTGACCACAAGGCGGGCGGCAATATGCACGCGGCATACGGTCGGCAAAGTGGTCCGACTAACCGCCGCAAAGTGGCGCAAACCGGCCATCTGAAAGGATTAGCCAAAAAAAGCTCGCTATTTTGCGGGAAGTGCGCTAGATATAGTTTAACGTTGAACTATATCCGTTGCCGGGGAGAGTTGAGACATGGCCGCCCAGAAAACCACCAAGAAATCAAACGTTTCTCGCGAAGAACTGCTTGGCTATTATCGCGAAATGATGCTGATCCGGCGATTCGAGGAAAAGGCCGGGCAGCTTTACGGCATGGGCCTGATCGGCGGTTTTTGCCATTTGTATATCGGGCAAGAGGCGGTTGTGGTCGGGCTGGAGGCCTGCACCAAGGAAGGTGACAAGCGCCTGACCAGCTACCGTGACCATGGTCACATGCTGGCTTGCGGCATGGATCCCAAGGGCGTCATGGCCGAATTGACGGGCCGCAGCGGCGGCTATTCCAAGGGCAAAGGCGGCTCAATGCACATGTTCTCGCGCGACCGGCATTTCTATGGCGGGCACGGGATCGTCGGGGCGCAAGTGCCATTGGGTGCCGGGCTGGCGTTGTCGGACAAATACAAGGGCAATGACAATGTGACCTTCGCCTATTTCGGAGACGGCGCGGCCAATCAGGGCCAGGTCTACGAGACCTATAACATGGCGGAACTTTGGGACTTGCCAGTGATCTTCGTGATCGAGAACAATCATTATGCCATGGGCACCTCCATGGCGCGCGCCACCAAGTCGGTCACGCTTTTCGGGCGCGGCGCGGCCTATGGCATCCCGGGCGAGCAGGTTGACGGGATGGATGTTCTGGCGGTGAAGGCCGCCGGGGAAAAGGCCGTCGCCCACTGTCGGGCGGGCAAGGGCCCCTATATTCTGGAAATGATGACCTATCGCTATCGCGGCCACTCCATGTCCGACCCTGCGAAATACCGAACGCGCGAGGAAGTGCAAAAGATGAAGGACGAAAAGGACGCCATTGAACATGTGCGCGATCTCTTGATGGAAGCCGGTCAAGCCAGCGAGGAGGAGCTGAAGGCGATCGACAAGGAGATCAAGGCCATCGTCAACGAAAGCGCCGAATTCGCCAAAGCCAGCCCCGAGCCGGACCTGTCCGAGCTTTGGACCGACATCTACGCCTGAGGGGGACACATCATGGCAACCGAAATTCTGATGCCCGCCCTGTCACCGACGATGGAAGAGGGTACTTTGGCAAAATGGCTGATCAAGGAGGGGGACAAGGTTTCCTCTGGCCAGATCATCGCCGAGATTGAGACAGACAAGGCCACGATGGAATTTGAGGCGGTCGATGAAGGTATCGTCGGCAAGCTTCTTGTGGCCGAGGGCAGTGCGGGCGTGAAGGTGAACACCGCCATTGCTGTTCTTGTCGAAGAGGGTGAAACCGTCGAGCGCGCGACACCAGCTGCATCTGTAGCGCCGGCCGCTGCGGCAACTGCAGCCCCCGCCCCTGCCGCCGCACAGGCCGCAACACAGGCCCAGGCTGCTGCCATCACCTCCAAGGCATCGGCCGACTGGCCCGAGGGCACACCTATGAAATCCATGACTGTGCGTGAGGCGCTGCGCGAGGCGATGGCCGAAGAGATGCGCGCCGATCCGATGGTCATGCTGATGGGCGAAGAGGTTGGCGAATATCAAGGGGCCTACAAGATCAGCCAGGGCCTGTTGGAAGAGTTCGGCGCAAAGCGGGTGGTGGATACGCCAATCACCGAGATTGGCTTTACCGGCATAGCGGTCGGGGCTGCCTGGGGCGGTCTGAGCCCGATCGTCGAATTCATGACCTTCAATTTCGCCATGCAGGCCATCGACCATATCATCAACTCGGCGGCCAAGACCAATTACATGTCGGGCGGCCAGCTGCCCTGCCCCATCGTCTTCCGCGGCACCAATGGCGCGGCTGCCCGCGTGGCAGCCCAGCACAGCCAGGACTATGCCGCCTGGTATGCCGCCATTCCCGGCCTGCGCGTGGTGATGCCCTATTCCGCGGCCGATGCCAAAGGTCTGCTGAAAACCGCCATCCGCGATCCGAACCCGGTGGTTTTCCTTGAAAACGAGATACTTTACGGTCGCGCCTTTGACGTGCCGGACCTGCCGGACCTGACCATCCCCTTCGGCAAGGCGCGTATCTGGCGCGAAGGGTCGGATGTCACCATCGTCTCTTTCGGGATCGGCATGACCTACGCTCTGGAGGCGGCAGACCAGCTTGCCGCCGAAGGGATCAGCGCAGAGGTGATCGACCTGCGGACCCTGCGCCCCCTGGATTATGATACAGTTTTGGCCTCGGTCATGAAGACCAACCGCTGCGTGACTGTGGAAGAGGGGTTTCCGGTCGGCTCAATCGGCAATCACCTGTCGGCCACCATCATGGAACGCGCCTTTGACTATCTGGACGCGCCGGTGGTCAACTGCACGGGCAAGGATGTGCCGATGCCCTATGCCGCCAATCTTGAAAAACACGCGCTGGTCACGACGGCAGAAGTCGTCGCCGCCGCCAAATCCGTCTGCTATCGCTGAGGTGCACCATGGCTATTGAAATTCTAATGCCGGCCCTTTCGCCCACGATGGAAGAGGGCACATTGGCCAAATGGCTGGTGAAAGAGGGCGATACGGTTCAGTCCGGCGACATAATTGCCGAGATTGAAACCGACAAGGCGACGATGGAGTTTGAAACGGTCGACGATGGGATTGTCGGCAAACTGCTGGTGGCCGAGGGTACGGCGGGCGTCAAGGTGAATACCGCCATCGCCCTCTTGAAGACAGATGGCGAGGCACCAGCGGCCGCTGATGCAGCGGCACCCCAGGCACCAGCAACGCCCGCTGCCCCGGCCGCAAAAATTGCCACCCCGTCAGCCCCGATCCCCGCACCAGCTTCGGCACCCTTGGCGCCAAAAGGCTCGCGGGTTTTCGCCTCCCCCCTCGCCCGCCGTTTGGCGACCCAAAAGGGGATCGATCTGGCAGCCCTTGCCGGTTCCGGCCCGCACGGAAGGATCGTCGTGGCTGACGTAGAGGCTGCCAAGCCCGGTCAGGCCACCGTTGCCGCCGCCGCTCCGGTCGCTGCCGCCGCGGCACCGTCCACTGCAACGGCCATGCCTGCAGGCTTGGGCGCCGCGACCGTCATCAAGATGTATGAGGGGCGGGAGTTTGAGGAGATCGCGCTGGACGGCATGCGCAAGACGATCGCTGCGCGTCTGACCGAAGCCAAGCAGACCATCCCGCATTTCTACCTGCGCCGCACGGCTGAACTTGACGCGCTGATGTCCCTGCGCAGCCAGTTGAACAAGGGGCTTGAGGCACGCGGCGTCAAACTTTCGGTCAATGATTTCATCATCAAGGCCTGTGCCTTGGCGCTTCAGGACGTGCCGAACGCCAATGCCGTCTGGGCCGGTGACAGGATCCTGCGGCTGCAACCCTCTGATGTCGCAGTGGCGGTTGCCATCGAGGGGGGGCTTTTCACGCCAGTGCTGAAGGATGCTGAACAAAAGACCCTGTCCAGCCTGTCTGCCGAGATGAAAGACCTTGCCCAGCGCGCCAAGACAAAGAAATTGGCGCCCCATGAATATCAGGGCGGCAGCTTCGCCATTTCCAACCTTGGCATGATGGGAGTGGAGAACTTCGATGCGGTGATCAACCCGCCGCATGGCGCCATCCTGGCCGTTGGGGCGGGTCTCAAGAAGGCCGTGGTCAGGGCCGATAACAGCATTGAAGTGGCCACTGTCATGTCGATGACCCTCTCGGTTGATCACCGCGTCATCGATGGTGCACTCGGCGCCGAACTTCTTGCGCGCATCGTCGATTACTTGGAAAACCCCATGACCATGCTGGCTTAAGAAAAACCGGGACCCGTAAGGGCCCCGGCCTATCTTTGAGTGAAAGCCTGCGTACCTTCGGCCTATTCGTCGAAAAGTTGATCCATCGTCAGCGACGGCTGGTCGCAGCCGGCCTCCCCGACGATACGGGCCGGAACCCCGGCGACCGTCTTACACGGTGGCACATCCTGCAACACGACAGAGCCTGCGGCCACGCGTGAGCAATGGCCAACCGAGATATTTCCAAGGATCTTCGCCCCGGCACCGATCAGAACGCCATTGCCGATCTTTGGATGACGATCGTCGTCTTCCTTGCCGGTGCCGCCCAGCGTCACCGAATGCAGCATCGAGACATTGTCCCCGACGACAGCAGTTTCGCCGATTACGATGGAATGGGCGTGGTCAATCATGATGCCCTTGCCGATCTTGGCGCCGGGATGGATATCGACACCGAAAACTTCGCTGACTCGCATCTGCACGAAATAGGCCAGATCGCGCCGCCCGGTTGTCCAGAGCCAATGGCCAATCCGATAGGCCTGGATCGCCTGAAAACCCTTGAAAAACAGGATCGGCTGCAAGAACCGATGGCAGGCCGGGTCGCGATCATAGACCGCAACGCAATCCGCCCGTGCCGCCTGCCCCAGTTCGGGCGACTGCAAATAGGCCTCGTCGGCAATTTCCCGGAGATTCTGTTCGCTCATCTCGGCCGAGGCGAGCTTGAGTGAAAATCGATAGGCGAGCGCCCGCTCTAACGTCTTGTGATGCAGGATACCGGCGTGAAAGAAGCCGCCCAGCAAAGGCTCGTCGATGACCGCCGCGCGGGCTTCCTCGCAGACATGGGTCCAGACCGGATCCACCTGCGCCACTTTTACTCTGGTTTCGGCCATCTTTGCCTCCATCTCACTTTGCGCTCAACCTATCAGATAATCCTGACGGTGAAAACGGAAAGAGGCGGGGCGTTTATTTATCTTTGTCGCGATCGCCATTCCAGAATGGAATGCAGTGCCTGAAAGAGAGCCTCCATAAAGCCAGGCGCGATCAGCGGCGGCGCGGGCGCCAAGGGCCCGGCCGACCCGAAATAGCCGGCCAGTGTACCATTGCCCCAAAAAGGGTGCACACGGCCGGTACGCTTTCGGTAAAGATCCGCCGCGTGGGCCCGCGATAAGGACAGGCTCATCAAGGCGGATCGCTCGCTTTCCTCCAACGCCCAAAGCCGCCGCGCGGCGGCGATGATGTCGGCATAAGTTACGGCACGCATAGCGTTTCTTTCAAATATCCGGCAGGGAAATTTCCAGATAGTGCACGGCTATGCGCACAGTGCCGGTGGCAAAGTCGCCCCCCACCGCATCCAGCTGCATGGGCGTCGGGCTGTAGAATGCCGACGGCTGGCCAAGCACCCCGCGCGCAAAGGCTCCGGCCCCAAGGCCCAGGCCGGTGCCATAACGCCCTGCCGCCCCGGGATTTCCCAGCTCCCAACTGGTCAAGGTGCCGCTGATCGCTGTCAGTACCCGCGCCGTTGCGCCCACGACGACCGAATTTGCCGGGATGATATTGCCGGTCAGAACCTGCGCCCCCGCCGACAGGCTCTGATCAACTTGAACCACCTTCATCGCCATCCCGGCATTGTTGGGTGACAGTGTCACTTGCCCGGGCCGCCAGCCGGTCCCGTCAAATACCGCCGACCATGCCAGTGATAGGCTGCGATCGCCGCCGCAGCCCATTCCCCCGGCGGGCCACCCTGCACTGTGGCATCCTCCAGCACATAGGCGCGCCAGTCCTGCGGCGGCCCCTCTGTTACTGCCCCAACCACGATAATCCCGCATTCGTCGCCACCCGCCTTGCCCGACACCGCAGGGTCCAACGCCACAACGATGCGGTTGAACCTTTCGGGGCGCGCGGCACCTACCGCCGCCTCCACCATGCCAAAAGTCCATAGCGCCCCTTCGGCATCTTCCAGCAACTCGCCCTGCAACTCCTGCCGCCCAAGGCGGGTGCCAAGATACCGTGCCTCCACCTCCTGCAAGAAAGAGGCGGCCAGAAAAGCCCGGTTGGCCTCTGTCGGCGCGTGCGTCACTACGGTTGAAGGGTTCTTCAGGATTGCCTTCAACACCGCGACATTCTTCGGCGTCGTTGTCACTACCTGTCGGGGATGCCTCCCAAGCCGCAGCGCGAATTGCAACTGATCCCAGGTATCCTGTGCCTTTTTCCACTTGGCCAGTTCGTCCACCCAGGCGCCGTCGAATTGCGGCCCGCGCAGGGATTCGGGCTCATGCGCGGAAAAGGCCTGCTCCGTGGCTCCGTTCGGCCAGATCAGCATGCGCCGCGTGGCGTGCCATTCGGGCCGCCTATCGGGGGGCGAACAGGCAAGGATACCGCTTTCGCCAAAGACCATGACCTCGCGCACCTGGTCGAGTGTCTCGCCCACCAGGGCGATGCGACGGCAGCGACCATGATCCATCGGGCGCGAGCCTTCCACGCAGGCGAGTATCCATTCCGCCCCGGCCCGCGTCTTGCCCGCGCCGCGACCGCCCATGATCACCCATGACC
>JBARVM010000331.1:0-12226 GCA_049646265.1 Paracoccaceae bacterium | reverse complement strand
ATGATCAGCTGTCCTTTGCGCTGATCTTCAACCAGCCTTACGGCGCCACAGTTGAATATACTACGCCAGGCTATCTGCTCAGCGGCACCTCCGCCCATGTCTATTCCAGCGAACTGGCCGCCGTCGGGCGTTTCAAGCTGAACGACGCCTTCAGCATCCATGCGGGTGTCCGCCACATTACCGCCCATGGTGATCTGACGCTGGTTTTCCCCGGCGCTTATAGCACTACCTATTCGCGTGACAGCGACACCGGCTGGCTGGTAGGTGCCGCCTATGAAAAGCCCGAGATCGCGCTGCGCGCTGCGCTGACCTATGCGTCTGCGACACATTTCAACATGGCTGGTACGCTTGGTAACGGCAGTGCGACAGCACCGCAGTCGCTAACGCTTGACCTGCAAAGCGGGATAGCAGCCGATACGCTTCTCTTTGGTCAGATCCGTTGGACCGACTGGACCGATGCCACCATCGACGACTCCATTGTCGGCAATGTTGTCAGCTATACTGATGATGTTGTGACCTATTCCGTCGGTGTTGGCCGCAAGTTTTCCGACAATCTGTCGGGTGCGGTCACTCTTGGCTACGAACGGAGCGAAGGCACGCCCGCCTCCAACCTGGCGCCGACCGATGGCTATGTCAGCCTTGGCGTCGGGGGAAGCTACACGATGGACAAGGTCAAGATCAGCGCAGGCGTGCGCTACTACCAAGCCGGCGATGCCACGACCTCTGGCATTGGCGCACAGTTCAACAACAACCACGCCTTCGGCGCTGGTCTGAAGGTTGGCTTCAACTTCTGATAAGGTCGGGCCCGGTGCGGAACCGGGCCCCCTTCCCATTGGCCTGTGCCCCCGCCCCCCGGGGCGAGGAGCCGTTTTGCGAAAAACCGCGTGAAATTCCCGGCGCTTGCCGATAGGAACAGAAAAAGAAACGCGGGACGGGGCCATGATTTACAAGAACGCACGGGACTGGCAGGCAGCACAGGACAAACGGGTCCTTCTCTTTGGCATGTCTGGCCTTGGAAAAACCCATATTTCCAACCTGTTGCGGGCCGAGCATAGCTGGTTTCACTATTCGGTCGATTACCGTATCGGCACCCGTTACATGGGCGAACATATCGCCGACAATTTCAAGAGTCTGGCGATGAAGGTGCCGCTTTTACGCGAATTGCTGATGACGGATTCGGTGCATATCACCTCCAACATCACCTTCAACAACCTTGCACCGCTTTCCACCTATCTTGGCAAGCCGGGCGATCCGGCGCGTGGCGGCATCCCTTTTGACGAATATCAGCGCCGCCAGTCGCAGCATCGCCAGGCCGAGATTGCAGCGCTTCTCGATACGCCGCATTTCATCCACCGCGCCGCTGCCCTGTATGGCTATCCGAATTTCGTCTGCGACAGCGGCGGCTCCATCTGCGAAGTGATCAATACTGACGATCCCGCTGATCCGGTATTGAACTGCCTGAAGGACAATCTGTTGCTGGTCTGGATCAAAGGCTCAGATAGCCACCGGGACGAGCTGATCCGCAGGTTCGAAAGATCGCCCAAGCCCATGTATTATCAACCGGAATTCCTTGTGACCCTTTGGCAGGAATACCTCGGCCAGATGGGTCAGTCCGAAGAAGAGGTCGACCCTGACGCATTCCTGCGTTTCGGCTATGCGCGGCTTTTGGAACATCGCCAACCTCGTTATGCGGCTATTGCCCGCCACGGATTGACGCTTCTGGCTGAGGATGTTGCAGCGATAAAGTCTGCCGCCGATTTCGAGGCTTTGATCGCCAGAGCCCTTGAGCAAGGCCCCAAGACCGCCTAAGTCTTTGGCTCTTGAGGAGAATGCGATGCCCATAACCTTGCCAGAAACACTTCCCGCCTACGAAGTCCTGTCAAAGGAAGGCGTTATGGTGATGTCGCCCGACCGGGCCGCGCATCAGGATATCCGCCCCTTGCGCATCGGTCTGCTGAATCTGATGCCCAAGAAGATCCAGACGGAAAACCAGTTTGCCCGTCTGGTTGGCGCCACGCCGCTGCAGATCGACCTGTCGCTGATCCGCATGAGCGAGCACAAGACGAAAAACACCGCGTCGGAACATATGGCGGCCTTTTACCGACCCTTTCAGGAGGTGATCGAAGAGAAGTTCGACGGATTGATCATCACCGGCGCGCCCATCGAGCATATGCCCTTTGAAGAGGTCACCTATTGGGATGAGCTTTGTCAGGTCATGGACTGGACGCAGACCAACGTACATTCGACCTTTGGCGTTTGCTGGGGCGGGATGGCGATGCTCTATCATTTCCACGGGGTGCAGAAACATCTATTGCCACACAAGGCCTTTGGCTGTTTCCGTCACGAAAATCGTGTACCTGCCTCGCCCTATCTGCGCGGCTTTTCCGATGATTTCGTCGTGCCGGTCAGCCGTTGGACCGAAATGCGCGAAGCGGAAATTCAGGCGGCCAGCGGGCTCGACATCCTGCTTGGCTCCGAAGAGGTCGGCCCCTGTCTGGTGGAAGATGCGTGCCACCGCGCGCTCTATATCTTCAACCATTTCGAATATGACAGCGGCACGCTGAAAGAAGAATATGACCGCGATGTCGCCAGCGGCGCGGCAATCAATGTGCCGCTGAACTATTATCCCAAGGACGATCCGGCGCTGCGCCCGATGAACCGCTGGCGCAGCCATGCGCATCTGCTTTACGGCAACTGGATCAACCAGATTTACCAGACAACGCCGTTTGATCCCCAAGATATCGGGCGGTAAAGTGCACCAATGTTCCTGACCGGCCGCGCGGTCTGCGGCCATGGCCGGGCTTGCGCTTTTCGGCCTGCCGGTCATAGTTCGTTTGAAATCTGGAGGCGATGGAATGTCTGACCCCGCGACCAAAGTGGCAGCGCCCGACCCCGACGTGATCCCCTTTGTCGGGCAGATCACCGACTTTCTGCAAAATGAAGCGCCCGCAGCACTTCGCAAGGCGATAGAGACGGCGGGGCAGAAGGATATCCTCGACAAGTCCTATCCCTATCGTAAGCGGATGAAGGGCAAGGATTATGACCGGCACATGCGGGATCTGCAGGTGGAACTGGTCAAGATGCTGCATGATCTGCGGACCAAGGGCAAGCGGCTCCTCGTGGTGTTCGAGGGTCGGGATGCCGCCGGAAAAGGCGGCTGTATTGAGCGGTTACGCGAAAATCTTAATCCACGGTCTGCCTATATCGTGGCGCTGACCAAACCGACAGAGCGGGAGGCAGGCCAATGGTATTTCCAGCGCTATATCGACTGGTTGCCTGCGGCGGGCGAAGTGGCGCTTTTTGACCGGTCCTGGTACAATCGCGGCGTGGTCGAACATGTGTTCGGTTTTTGCCAGCCCGAGCAGCGCAAACTGTTTTTCCGGCAATTACCGAATTTCGAGAAGATGCTGATCGATGAGGGGATCATTCTGGTCAAGCTTTGGCTGAATGTCGGGCGGGCCGAACAGCTGCGGCGTTTTCTGGCCCGCGAATCCGACCCGCTGAAACAGTGGAAGCTTAGCTGGATCGATGTCGAGGGGCTGAAGAAGTGGGAGGCCTATTCCAACGCGATCCGCGAGACGCTGGACAAGACCCACAGCGCCGCCGCGCCCTGGACGGTGATCCGCGCAGATGACAAGGCCCGCGCCCGCATCGCCGCGATCCAGACAGTGCTGAACGCCGTCGATTACCATCGCAAGGATGCCGCCGCGATCGGCACGGTCGACAGCAGCATTTGCGGCGGCCCCGGGATGCTGCATGGCTAAGCAGGGCTATCACCACGGCAACCTGCGCCAGGCGCTGATCGATGCGGCCCTTGCGCTGATCGAACGGCAGGGGCCGCAGGGCTTTACGCTCAGCGACGCGGCCAAGGCGGCGGGTGTGACGCCTGCTGCGGTCTACCGCCATTTCGCCGGCCGCGAAGATCTGATTGCCGAGTGCGCCCGTCTGGGGTTCGAGATTTTCGCCGATCTGATGGAACATGCCTATCAGGGCGGCAAACCCACCGCCCTTGCCGCCTTCGAGGCGACGGGGCGTGCCTATCTCGCCTTTGCCCGCAAGTTTCCCGTCCACTATATGGCGATGTTCGAAAGCGGCCTGAACCTTAACCGCGATCCCGATCTTGCCCGCGCTTCCAAACGCGCACAGGCGGTGCTGGCCCGCGCGGCAGAGGCGCTGTCAGAGCAGTTGCCCCCCGGCCGCCGTCCGCCAGCCGCCATGTTCGCCGCCCATATCTGGGCGATGAGCCACGGGGTGGTTGAGCTTTTTGCCAGGGGCACCCCCGGCAGCCGCGCCCCCTTCCCCCCCGAAGATCTGCTTGAGGCAGGAATTGGCATTTACCTGCGCGGGCTTGGACTGATCGCGCCGGATCGTTAGGCGCGTCAAGCGCCGTTCAGGTCGGCGAAAGAGCGGCCTTCCTTTATCAGCTCATCCCAAAGCGGCGCTGGCGTCCAGAAAGGATCGCCCGCCTTGGCCCAGTCGCGCAGATCGTCGCGCAAGAGCAAAAGTCCGGCGGCATCGGCGCAATGCATCGGCCCGCCCTGCCAGCGCGGAAAGCCAAGCGCCAGCGCCGCAAGATCGATATCCGACGGGCAGCGCGCCACCCCATCGACCAGCGCCCAGGCACCGACATTGGCCAGACCGCCGATCAGGCGGCGGTGCAGCATCGGCGGCGGCAGAACCCTTGGCGGGCGCAATTCGGCCAACCGGGAGACAATGGCCGGCGGGATTTGCGGCAAACGGCCCTTGTCGGAATAGCTGTGGTAGCCCTGCCGCGCCCGCCGCCCGCTATAACCTGCGGCGACAAGCCAGTCGCCAAAGGCCGCGGCCAGCGGTTCCGCCCCGACCCTTTCGTGGCGCAGCGGCGTGGTCAGGATGTCATGCCCGGCCCCGAAAAAATCGCGCCATTCGTAGGGGCCAAACCGCAGGCCCATCTGATGGGTGGCGCGGTCCACCTCTTGCGGCGTGGCGCCAAGGGCAAGACAGCGGTCAGCCGCGTCAAACAGCCCGGTCCAAAGCCGCTTGGTCAGAAATCCGGCGCGATCGTCAGGCAGGCCGCGCAGGACGCGCCAGTCAAGCAGCCGCGCGAGGGCGCGGACCGAGCCCAAAAGAACCGGGTCGCCACCGGCGCCGGTGATCAGCTCCATCACCTTGGTGCGCCGCACCGGCGTTGTAATAAAGACCGCGCCATGCCGCCCGCCGCGCCCCGAAGCCTCCGCCAAGGCGGCGGCAGAGAGGCTGCAGGTCACCGTCAGAACAGGACAATCCGGGCCGGTTACACTGTCGATCATCTGCAGCGCCTGCATCTTGGTCTGCCAGTCTTCCGTCACGGCCTCGATCACCAGATCGGCACCGGACATGGGCTTTGGCTGTGCGGCGGCGCGCAGATGTTCCCATGCCGCCTTTGCCTCTGCCTCGGTCATCCGCGCGGCCTTGACCGCCTGTTCCAGATGCCGGGCGATCCGCGCCAGACTGACCGAAAGCATCTGCCGGTCGCTTTCAACCACCGAAACCGCCAACCCCTTTTGCAACAAGAGGGCTGCGAGGCCGGTGCCCACGGCACCCGCGCCGACCACCGCGACATGCTGTAGCGGGCGTTCGGCCCCAAGGGCGGCTGCCCTGGCCGCGTTACGCTCGGCAAAGAACATATGGCGCAGGGCGCGGGATTGCGGTGTGCGAAGCAGCTCCTCGAACCCTGCCCTTTCAAGGACAAGGCCCTGATCAGGGGGCAAGAGCAAGGCTGCCTCTACCGCGTCTACGGCCAACTTGGGGACAGGGTTCTCCGGGCGGACGGGGCGGCTGCGCTCCTCCTCCACGGCGGCAAGCCAGCCTGCGCGATCCTCAAGCCCCGGCATCCTGCGGCGGCTGGCGACAGGCAGCGGGTTTTGACCGTCGCGATGGGCAACTGCCACATCCCTTGCCGCCGCCGCGACATCGCCGCCCACCACCAAATCGACAAGGCCGATCTGATGCGCCCGGTCGGCGGTGATTTCGGCGCCGGTCAATATCATCTCCAACGCCGCCTTGGCGCCGATCAGCCGTGGCAGGCGTTGCGTGCCACCCGCACCGGGCATCAGGCCCAGCTTGACCTCCGGCAAGGCAAAGGTCGCACTGCGTTCGGCCACCCGGGCCGAGGCGGCCAACGCAAGTTCCAGGCCGCCGCCAAGCGCCTGCCCGTGAAGGGCCGCGATTACCGGTTTGTCGAGATCGTAGATCAGCGTCAGAAGTTCCGGCAGGCTCGGGCTTTGGACCGGGCCGTCAAACTCGCGGATATCCCCGCCAACCGGCCAGCTCCCCCCCAAAGCGGTCAAAAGGATGACTCGCACTTCCGGGTCACTGGCCGCGCGCTGAAAGGCCGCGAAAAGGCTGGCGCGCAGCCTTTGGCCCAACACATTCAGCGGCGGGTTGTCCATGGACAGTCTGGCTATGCCATCCGTCACCTCATATCGGACATATTCGCTCATATCCTGCACGTGCTTCGCCTGTCTTTTTACCAACCATTCGGCCAAATGGCGGGAAAGGCAATGAAAAACGGTCCTGATGCCTGGTGAACCAGCGCCGGATCGCTGCTGGCAACCTAATGATGCGCGGCACAGGGGGCGCAGAAGGGCGTCTGGGGGATAAGGTCCAGCCGCTCGGCATCAATCTCGTCGCCGCAACGGACGCAATAGCCATATTCGCCCTGCTCGATGCGCACCAGTGCCGCCTCGATCGCGCGCAACTCTTCCTGCGACGCAAGCCCCAGATCTTCCAGCACCTCGTCCCCTTCCCGTTCGGTGGCCATTTCGGCAAAATCCTTGGCCTTGTGCCCTTCCAGCTCCCGCTCGATCGAGGAAAGCCGTTCGGTCAGAAATTGCTTGCGTGACACAAGGGCCAGTTTGCGGGCTTTGGTGTCGGTCATGGGCACTTGCTCCTTTCGTGGTCAGGTGGGGTGTTGGCTGGTCGGGCCAGCGTTGACGGCCCTTGCGAGCCTGCGGCATTTGTGGGCATTCTGCGACCGAAAATAGTGGTCATGATGAAAGTTGGGGACATGATAGCACAGAATTTTGTCTGGGGCTTTGCCGGTGGCTTGGTGATCGGCCTTGCCGGTGCAATTTTTCTTTTGGTCAATGGCAGGGTCATGGGGGCGTCGGGCATCATCGGCGGGCTGGTCGATGGGTCGGGTCGCGCCAATGCCTCCGAACGGCTCAGCTTCGTTGCCGGGCTTGTCGGGGTACCGGCGCTGGCGGCGGCGACCTTTCTGTACCGTGACCCGAATGTAACGACGTCCTGGCCGACGCTGATCGCGGCGGGGCTGATGGTTGGGGTTGGCACGCGGCTGGCGAATGGCTGCACCTCGGGTCACGGGGTGTGCGGCATTTCCCGCCTGTCCCTGCGCGGGATCGTGGCGACGTTCCTTTATATCGGTGCAGGCGGCGTTGTCATGCTGGCCCTGCGACATGGGTTGGGGGCAATCTGATGAAACGGTTATTTGCAGCATTTCTGTCTGGCGGGCTTTTCGGTCTGGGGCTGACGATTTCGGGCATGACCGATACGAGGCGCGTGCAGGGCTGGCTGGATGTCTTTGGCGACTGGGATCCGACGCTGGCCTTTGTCATGGCCGGGGCGATCCTGCCAATGGCGGTTGCCTGGCGTATCGCGGCCGCGCGCCGGGCGCCGGTCCTCGGTGGTAATTTCCCCGCCAATACCTCTGACGGGCTGGAGCCGAACCTGATCATCGGCTCGATGGTTTTTGGAGCGGGCTGGGCACTGGCGGGTTATTGCCCGGGTCCGGCACTTGCGTCGCTTTCCTCGGCGGGCCAGTCGGGGCTGGTGTTTTTGGTGGCGATGCTGGCCGGAATGTGGCTTACACCCGGGCTGAAGGACAGAATCGCCAAAGGGCGGCTGGCCTGACTGGCTGCAAAGGAGACGGTAATGGACATTCGCCCGCTATCTGACAGTTTTGCCGTTTCGCCGCAGATCATGCCTGGCGATATTCCGGCGCTGAAAGCTGCGGGCTTTGTTCGCATCATCTGCAACCGCCCCGACGGCGAAGTGCCGCCGGAACTGCGCGCCGAGCAGATACGGCAGGCGGCAGAGGCGGCCGGGCTCGACTTTGTCGACAACCAGATCGTGCCGGGTGACTTTTCCGATAAGATTGTCACGGCACAGGCGGCAGCGATGGTGGCGGCGGGGCCGGTCTTTGCCTATTGCGCCTCTGGCAACCGCTCGTCGCACGCCTGGGCACTGGCACTGGCCGGGCAGAGGACGGCGGATGACCTGATCGGAACAGCGGCCCAATGGGGCTATAACCTCGAACATTTGCGCCCGCGCCTGACCCGGACTTGAAAAGACCGGAGAGAACGTCTTGGGCCGTTGCCAAGTCTCTTTTCAGCTTGCCATGGCGGCAGCTTCCTCTGTCTGTTCAGACCTCACGTGCCTATCTCCCTCTTCGACTTCACCGTTAGCATCTGAAACCTGCTCACCGGCGGGATCGTCGCCGCGCCTTGTGCTGGCAGCGGCCGTCCGATCCAAGACCAGACTATCTTCCGGGTGCAAATTCGGCTGGGTCAGCGGCTGGTCCTTGGCCAGCACAATCTCGGTCGGGCCCGTTGGCAGGGCCGGCAGTTCATCCCCCTCTTCAGAGATATAGATCCGCAGGGCGCGGTGGCCATTGCCCTGACCCAACTGCGCCTGACAGATCAGTTTGCCATCCTCCCCTTCGACCCGGACCATGGAAAGGGCAGCGGCGGGAATGGGCAGCGACATGCCTTCTTGCAGCTTCAGAATGTCAGAAAGGGGCAAGGTAACGCGGGCCAGCACCGCCTGCACCTCTGCCTGAACCTGCTGAACGACCTTGCCAAGACTGTCCTGCCAGCCGTCGTTGGCCACGAGGTTGGGCATCGTCTCCGCCTTGCCGGGTGCAGGACCGGCGGCTTGCGGCGGCGCGCCGCGCCCTTTGGCGGGAAAGACCAGGGTAATTTCGCCAGTGCGTGGTGCATCATCCGGGCTGGTGGGCTGACCAAAAGCCAGCGAAAGGCGGATGGTCTGATAGGCGGGTTCGTCCAGAATAAGACTAAGCGGCCGGGGATCGGGCAGATGCGACCGGAAGGAAAAGCCGCCCAGCCACACAACCTCTGGCATTTCGGCGACGAGAATCTCCACCTCCTCCAACACCATGTCAAGAAAGGTGCTGACCACCGTCGCATCGGTCCGTGTCGGGCGGCGCGGCTCGGGTGGTTGCGCGGCAAGTCGCCCCGATGTCATCACCTCTATCAGGCAGGCCAGCGCGTCGGGCGCGATGATGGCAAGGCCCGTACCCTCCGCCGGTCCCTCGGTCAGCAAGAGCAGCGCATGATCCGGCAAGGTTTCGGCGATCTCGGCCCCCGAAAAGCGCTTGTGCAGCTGTTCCGGCACCCGCATGGGCAGTTTCATCAGTTTTTCGGAGGATTTGGCGAAGGCGGTTTGAAGTGCCTTTTCAAGGGTCATCACGGCCGGGTCCAGGCGCGGCCGACTGGCCGCGATCTTGCGGCTCAAAAGGGGTTGCTCGTCAGTTTCGGACATACGCCTACCTGTTGCCCGGCCCGCCCGCTTCTGGGGGCACTGGCCACAGGATGACCGATCTAGGTTAGCAGGGCCTTAAGACTGCTCTGCCGCGTTGGCGGGGTGTACGCCGTCGGCAGGTTGCGAGGCGCCCTCGGGTCGGGCGGTCTGGGGTGGTCTTAGGGGCAGGATCACGCGAAAGGCGGCACCCTTTTGCCCCGGCAGATAGGCGACCGTGCCGCCAAGGCTTGTCATGATCTCGCGGCAGATGGCCAGGCCCAGCCCTGCCCCGCCTGCCCGCGCCGTATCGGTAAGGCGCGCGAATTTCTCGAAGATGATGCTGCGTTCCGCCTTGGGCAGCCCCGTGCCATTGTCGATGAAATCCACCGTCATCCGACCGCCCCGGCGCCGACACTGGATCTTCAGCACCGGGTTCGGCGCATCGCAATATTTGCGCGCGTTGGAGATGAGGTTGATGAAAACCTGCACCAGCCGGTCGGTATCGGTAATGACCGCCACCATTTCGGAAGAGCTGGTGCGTTGCACGATGAAATGCCGCTCTGGCCGCGTCTCGGATGCCGCCGCCAGAGCCTGCGACAGAAGATCATGCAGATTGCCCGCCCCGATATTCAGACGAGCCTTGCGGTTTTCCAGCACCGACAGATCCAGCAGATCGTCGAGAAGCCGCGTCAACCTTGTCGCCTCTTGCTGGATCACCCCGGCATAGCGGGCGCGCAGCTCCTCTGGCACGTCGGGTTCGGCCAGAATATCGGAAAAGGCGCGGATAGAGGTCATGGGCGTGCGTAGCTCATGGCTGATCTGGGACAAAAAGGCATCCTTTTGCACCGACAGGACCTTTAACTGCTCGTTCGCCTCCGAAAGGGCGCTGGCGGTACGGGCGAGTTCGGCCGACTTTGCGCCAAGCTCGGCCGAATATTCCATGATCCGCTGGGCGTCGCTGGCCACGGCCATCAGCTCTTCGGTCGTGACGATTGTGCCACCGGCGAACTGGGCGATCATCGCATGGGCCGTGGCCGCCCCGACCGATCCCGCCAGCCGCCGTTCCAGCCCCGCGACAAATTCGGGTGTGGTGTCGGGCAGATAGCCGCCCTTGCCCTGCAAGGCGGCCTGCGTTTCGAAAAAGCCCTGCGCCTCTTCCGCGCCAAGGATCGCCTGTGACAGGACCAGCAAATCCTCCGCCTCTGCGCCCGTGCTGGACCAGTCGCGCCGGGCGCGGTCACCGTCAAAGACCCGCACGAAGGCCAGCGCCTGTATCCGCTCTACCGGGCCGGGAGAAGAGAGAAGCGAGGCCGCACCAAAAACCAGACTGTTGAGCGACAGCGACCAGATGATCGCATGCAGCAAAGGGTCAAGCCCGGTGCTGCCAAAGAGCGCATGGGGACGCAACCAGCCGATGCCAAACGGCCCCGATTGCATGAGTTCGGCCGACAGGAACTCGCCAGTGCCAAAGGAAGGCAGGTAAAGTGTGTATAGCCAGACAAGAAAGCCGGTCGCCAGCCCAAGTCCCGCCCCGGTTCGCGTGGCGCCGCGCCAGAAAAGACCGCCAAGAAGTGCCGGCAATATCTGCGCCACCCCTAGAAAGGCGATCAGACCGATCGCGGCAAGCGCCCCCGAGCCGCCAGAGAAGCGGTAATAGAGATAGCCAAGCCCGACGATCGTGGCGATGGACAGCCGGCGGCTGAGCAGCACCAATGCCCGCACGTCGCCGGTATCGCGCGCGCCACCGGGCCGCATGGCCAGCCAGAGCGGCACCACCACATGGTTCGACACCATCGTGGCCAGTGCCACAGCCGACACGATCACCATGGAGGTGGCCGAGGAAAAGCCCCCCAGAAAGGCCAACATCGCCAGCCCGCCCTGATCATAGGCAAGGGGCAAGGTCAGCACGAAAAGGTCGGGGTTGGCGCCCTCTGGCAGCACCTCTAACCCCAGAACGGCGATTGGCACGACAAAAAGGCTCATCAACATCAGGTAAAGCGGAAAGGCCCAGGAGGCGGTAGCCAGATGCCGTTCGTCGATATTCTCGACCACCATCACCTGAAACATGCGCGGCAAGGTCAATACCGCCGCCGCCGAGACAAAGGTCAGGCCTGCCCAGCGTCCCGGCACCAGCGGCCAGTCGGCAATGGGCGAGGCATTGATCCGGGTGATCATGTCGCCAATGCCATCCGCCACCCCCCAGACGACAAAGATGCCGACCGCGACAAGGGCGACAAGCTTGACCACCGCTTCGAGCGCAATGGCCGTGACAATGCCGTGGTGACGCTCGCTCGCATCGAGGTTGCGCGTCCCGAAAAGGATGGTGAACAGCCCCAGCCCGGCCGCCACCCACAGCGCCGTTGCCCCCTGATCCGGCAAGGCCCAGCCCTGCGGCGCGTCCGAGGCAAAGACCCCGAAGGACAGGGTGACGGACTGCAGTTGCAGCGCGATATAGGGTGTTGCCGCCACAACGGCCAAAACCGTCACCAGAACGCCCAGGGCATTCGACTTGCCATAGCGCGCCGAAATCAGGTCGGCGATGGAGGTAACCCTTTCGCGCTGGCCAATCCGCACAAGTTTGCGCAAGATCCACCACCAGCCGACAAAGACCAGCGTCGGGCCAAGATAGATGGTCAGATATTCCAGCCCCGAACGGGCCGCATAACCAACGGCGCCGTAAAAGGTCCATGCGGTGCAATAGATAGAC
>JBARVM010000330.1:0-6921 GCA_049646265.1 Paracoccaceae bacterium | reverse complement strand
GCATCCATCATCTGCGCCGTGCTCAACCAGCCATGATCCTGCACAACCGTCTGGGTCATATAGGCCAGAACCGCATAGGCGCCGCCAAAAGTGACAGTCGCGAGTTTCGAAAAGAAAAGCCCGATTTCCACCAGAAAACCCTGCCCAAGAAGGCCGAGTATCGCGACCGGCGCCCACCAGAGCCCCAACCCCAGAGCGATAGTGGCGGCTAGGCGCGGATTGGCCGGACGCGGCATGGCCTTTGGCGCGGCGCGGGGCAATAGCGTGGCGCCGGCAAGCGCTGCTGCCATCACAATGATCGGGAAGGGCAGGCCAAGGGCAAAGATTGCTGCAAATGACAGGACTGCAATGGCAAGGGCCGCAGGGCTTTTCAGTGACCGCCGCGCCACCTTGATCAAGGCTTCGACCACGATCACGACAACCGCCGCCTTGACGCCGACGAAGAGTGCGGCAGCCAGCGGCAGTTGACCATAAGCGGCGTAAAGGGCGGCCAATGCCAATATCACCGCCGCCCCGGGTAAAAGAAACAGCCCGCCCGCGATCAGGCCGCCGCGCGTGCCACCCAGCTTCCAGCCGGCATAGGTGGCAAGCTGCATCGCCTCCGGCCCCGGCAAGAGCATGCAAAAGCTGAGCGCACGCAGAAATTCCTCCTCGCTCAACCAGCCATGCTCATCCACCAGTTCGCGGTGCATCAGCGCAATTTGCGCCGCCGGTCCGCCGAAGGACAGGATCCCGATCCGGCCAAAGACCCGCCAAAACTGCGGGCTGCTCATGAGTTGCGCCCGGCGGGCCAGTCGTGCCTTTCCTCGAATCCGTCGCGGGCCCAGCGGTAAAGCGCGTCATAAAGGGTCAGCCCGGCCTCTAACTGGGCCAGATCATCCTTGTACTGCCGCGAAAGCCCGACGGACAGCGCCAGAAGCCCCGCAGCCTGCGGGGCAAGGTCATGTCGGTCTGTGTCGGCCCCGCGAATGACCAGCGCCATCCGGTCAAGCGGCGCGGTATGGAGTTGAAAATCATCCAGCAACGCATCGAAGGAGCAATGGTCGCCACGATGCGAAACCGCGACACCCTCGACGTCGAAAGGCGTGGCATTGAATTTTTCCGCCACCGCCAACACTTCGCAAGGCGCTACAAAAAGGAACCGGGCGCCGGGATCAATGAAACGGCGGATGAGCCAGGGGCAGGCAATGCGGTCGATCTTGGGCCGGTGCCGCGTCACCCAAAGACGCGTGCCGGGCAGGGCGGCGGCGGGAATCATCGGCAGACCTTCTGCCGCCCAGCCAAGCGCCCCGCCGGCAAGGTTTTCCGCCAGAACGCCATGACAGCGCAATAGCGCGGCCGCTCCCTCCGACAGTTTCTGGCCTTTCTGGCAGATTACCACCGCGCGCTGGCCAGACAGGCCCGCCGCAAGGGTTTCGACCCGGTCAAACGGGTGGCGAAAGGCGCCGGGGATCAGGCGCGGATCGGCGGCAAAGTCAGCCCCGATCTGGATATCGATCAGGGTCGGGCAGTCAGGCGTGCCGATCAAGCGGGCGAGTTGTGCGGGAGCGATGGAGCCGAATCCGGGCATGATGCATCCTTTTGGTCATGAATGAAGGATGCGACGCGTACGGCCTAGGCCTCAAGGGGCCGGTCGCAAGGCCCCATGCCGACAGAATTGCACCCACGGCCGTTGCCGTCAAGCCGCCCGCCTTGCCAAAGGGCCCCAATGCGCCGGTCACGGCCGAAAGCGCCCGGTCAGGCGTCTAGCCCAGCCGGTCGCCGGACAAGAGCAGCAAGAATGCCTCCTCCGGCAGAAGTCCCGCCTGGGAAAAGAGCGTCAGGAAGTCAAAGACATTGTAGGCTTCGGAAATCTTGTCGCCATCAAAACGCATCATGATCTGCCCCTTTGCCGCGATTTCGCGGGCCTCATGTGCGGCCATTGCATGGGTGGTAAACTGCGCCCAAAGCCAGTCCGGCCCTTCAAGATGCTGATCGATGGTGAAATTGAGATCGCGCACCAGCGCCGAAAGGGCAGGCACCAGTGCCCGAAAATCCTCTACCCCGACCTCGCCGTCGGGCATTAGCCCGTCTGCGCCGGCGCGGGGGGCGAAATAATCGTCGATGGCCGCCATATCGCCCTCGACCCAGACCTTCTGGAACCAGTCTTTCAGAAACTCGATTTTCGGCTGTGTCATCTGTGCGCGTCCTCTGTCCACCTTTGGCCAGACTAGCGAAACGAGGTTTAGAAAGACTGAATGGAAATCGGATCAGCTCTGGCCAAGGTGGGCCAAGGATTGGGGGCCGTAATAGGCGCAGCGAAAAAGGGAAAGGTGCAGGTTTCTGTTGCCAGGTACCTGCGAACCCCGCCTTACGCGGCTAGGCGCAAGGGCTTAGTTTCGGCGACCCGAACTGCTTACGCAGCCAGAGCCATTGCCGGAGCACGGTTGTTATTGGCAACTGTACAAATCGGACCGATAACGGTGGTACCTCACCGAGACAAAGCAAACCCCTTTAGGCGTTCGTCGATCCTGTTTCGACCCCATGCCCCGCCAATACGGGAGAAGTTGGTGGAGTCGCCGGGTACCGCCCCCGGGTCCGATCCGATTATTACGAGCGCGTTTATGTCCATAGATCGGGGCGAACCCCGAACAAAACCAATATAGGCGCGCACCCTCCGTCTTGCAAGCCGCGTGGGGCAGGGCGCGCCGGGGCGGGGGGCTATTCTTCTTCCTCCTCCGGGACGATAAGGGAAAGCTCTCCCGTCGCCTCCAGCGCGCGAATGGCACTGACCACGGCGGACTGTGCCGCCTCCACGTCCTTTTCCTTGACCTTGCCGAGCCCGTCCATCTCTTCGCGGATCGAGGCAGCAAGCCGTTGCGACATATTGGACAACAGAAATTCCGCCGTCGTCGCCGCGTCGCCCCTGGCACCGCCAAGCGCCTTGACCAGCTGTTCCTGATCGATCCCCTTCAGCACCTTCGGCACATCGCGCGGCCAGACCCGGTCGGGGATATGGGCAAAGGTGAAGATGGTCTTGCTGACTTGCGCAGCCAGCGCCTGATCCGCCTCGTTCAGCGCCAAAAGCACATCTTCGCGGGTGGCGGCAGGCGCGCTGTTGAGGATCGCGCCGATCCGGTCCGCCGGGCTGCCTTCGAAGGCGGAAACGGTTGTCGTGTCAAGCTGACCCAACAGCGACAGGCCAATGCGCCGCACGGTTTCGGGGTCTATTGCACCCGTGCGCGACATGGCCAGCGCGATCCGCCGCGCCCTGTCGCCCGGCAAAAGCCCCAACAATTCGGCCGCGCGCGGCACAACGATCTTTGACAGGATCACCGCGGCAATCTCGACGCTTTCCTCCGCGACCAGCGGCAAAAGCCGCTCCACCTCCGCCGCGCGGATCTTGTCCCATGGGTCGGTCTTTGTCGAAGCCCCCGCCAAACGTTTCAACCGGCTTACCGCATTGGGGGAAATATGTCCGTCGAGCATGGCCAGCGCCGCCTCCAACCCGCCGGGGAAGGACAGGCCGATCCGCTCTATGGTGCTGCAAAACTCCTCGACGACCGCCTCCAGCGTTTCGCGGTCGACGCTGCGCATCAGGCCGATTTCCTGTGTCAGGGCCGCCTGCAGATGTTCGGGCAAGGTGGTCAGGGGCAGGCTGGCGCCATCGGCCAACAGCAACTTGACGATGATCGCGGCCTTTTGCGGGCCGGTCAGGTGGTTTGACGAAAAGAAACCTGCAGGCTCTATGGCCGACGGCTGGCCCCGCCGGTGCCGGGCCTCTGTAAGCGCAGACATTCTGGCCGCTCCTTGCTAAGACCGGCCAACTGTCGCAAGTCTGGGTTAAGGCCGCGTTAGCCTGTCACCTCGACGCAGATCGCGGATTTTTCATCCCAGACTTTGCCATCGGCGCAACTGATCTGCGCGGACTTTTCGGCGCCATGATGACACCCGGACGGGTCCGCAAAGGCAGGCGTCGCCGCCGCCAATATGGTCGCGGACAGGATAAGATATTTCATCGGCTCTCCTTCCAGATTTGCCGCAGTCTGCCGTCGCAGCTGCGGTGCGGTCGATCAGTAATTATAGGTCTGACCAGTCTCGATCGCCTGACGCAGGGACTGTTCGGCCCAAGTGCCGCTACCACCCCGTCCGACTATTTCGTCCAGTTGCGCCAAAGCCAGATCCAGCGCCTTTTGTTCGACATAGGCCTGACCGAGGTAGGAGCGCGCCAGAATATTGTCGGGGTTCTGTTCTAGCGCCAGTTGGTAGTAATGCAGACCTTCGCGGAACTGACCGGCCTTGCGATAGGAAAAACCCTTGTAGGTCAACACTCTGTCGCTTTCGCCCTCGGTCATCGCGCCTAGTACGACCAGCGCATCGTCGGGCCGCCCGGCATAGGCCAGTTCCCGCGCCGCGCCAAAAAGCGTGTCATTGTCAAGCTGGCCGGTTTCGGCACCCTCTTCGGCTTCGACACATTTCTTGGCCTTCTTGTCCCAGACCTCGGTCTTCTTGCATTTGGTTGTGGTCTCGGTGGGTTTGGGCGGGGCGGAACCGCCACCGCCTGCAGCAAGGGCCGCGCCGGGCAACACCAAGCTTGCCACCAACGCTATGCTGGTCAAATAATACATGGCCACTCTCCGCCAGTTGACTGATCTGCGGCGATTTGGCCACGGCAGGGCCGCGCTGGGCAAATCACAATCCGATGATCGGCAGAGTTTTGCCCTTCATGAGCGCAGACGGCCTTAGGCGCCGAACACCCGGGCAAAGATCGTATCGACATGTTTGGTGTGATAGCCAAGGTCGAACTTCTCTTCGATCTCTGCGGCGGAAAGCGCGGCGGTAACGTCAGAGTCCGCAAGAAGCTCGGTTTTGAAATCCGCGCCTTTTTCCCAGACCTTCATCGCATTGCGCTGCACCAGACGGTAGGCATCCTCGCGGCTGACCCCGGCTTGCGTCAGTGCCAGCAGCACGCGCTGCGACATCACCAGACCCTTGAACTTGTTCATGTTTGCCAGCATGGCCTCGGGATAGATCACCAGCTTTTCCACCACGCCCGCCAGACGGTTCAGCGCGAAATCAAGGGTGATGGTGGTATCGGGCCCGATGGCGCGTTCGACGCTGGAATGGCTGATATCACGTTCGTGCCAAAGCGCCACATTTTCCAGCGCCGGCATGACCGACATCCGCACCAGCCGCGCCAGACCCGTCAGGTTTTCTGTCAGAACCGGGTTGCGCTTGTGCGGCATAGCGGAGGAGCCCTTTTGACCGGGCGAGAAAAACTCCTCTGCCTCCAGTACCTCGGTCCGCTGCATATGGCGGATCTCGACGGCGATATTCTCGATAGAGGAGGCGATGACGCCAAGGGTCGCGAAGAACATCGCATGGCGGTCACGCGGGATCACTTGCGTCGAAATCGGCTCGGGGCGCAGCCCCAGTTTCGCGCAGACATGGTCCTCGACCGCAGGGTCGATATTGGCAAAGGTGCCGACCGCGCCGGAAATCGCACCTGTCGCCACCTCCCAACGGGCCTTTTCCAGCCGGTTCTTGTTGCGGTCCATCTCGGCATAAAAACGCGCGAAAGTCAGGCCCATCGTGGTCGGCTCGGCATGAATGCCGTGGCTGCGCCCGATGCGGATGGTGTTCTTATGCTCATGCGCGCGCGCCTTCAGCGCCGCCAGAAGCCTGTCCATATCGGCCAGCAACAGATCGGTGGCGCGGACAAGTTGCAGGTTGAAAGTCGTGTCGAGCACATCCGAAGAGGTCATGCCCTGATGAACGAACCGCGCCTCGTCCGAACCGATATGTTCGGCCAGATGGGTCAGAAAGGCGATGACATCATGTTTGGTGACCGCCTCGATCTCGTCAATCCGCGCCACGTCGAATGTCACATCTTTGGCGCGCCAGACCGCCTCGGCATTGGCCTTGGGGATCACGCCAAGCGCGGCCTGCGCGTCACAGGCATGGGCCTCTATCTCATACCAGATGCGGAACTTGGCCTCCGGGGACCAAACAGAAACCATTTCCGGGCGGGAATAACGAGGGATCATGACAGTGCCTTTCGATTGTCGCGGGCTTGGCGCTGTCCTAGACTGCGCGAGGCGAATGGACAAGATGGGGTGGCGCTCATGTGGCAAAGGATTGGTGTGGTGACCTTTGCAGCGGCGATGTTTGCCGGAATCTGCCGGGCTGAAGAGGTGTGGCAGGCCCTGTCCGGTGATGCGGCCACCGAGGCGCTGAGCGGGCGTTCACTTGTATATCCCAACGGTATCCAGCAGACCTTCTTTTTCGATGGCAGGACCACCTATGACAGCGGTCACCTTGAAACCGGTCGCTGGCGCATCGATGGCGCACAATATTGCTCGCAATGGCCCCCTTCGGACATCTGGACCTGTTATGGGCTGGAAAGAAGCGCCGACGGCACATCCGTTCGTTTTACGGCCCCGGGTGGCGAGATTACGATTGGAAAGTATTTTTCCGATTGAGTGAGTGCGGCCGCGCGTTGGCAGGCCTCACTGCCGGGCCAATGTCGTCTCGCCCCTGGCGTCGGAGGCAAGGAAACTGCAGCCGCAATTTCAGCCGCTTCAAGGGACGTTACTGTGGAAGACCGGCTTGGCAGTGTCACGCGCTCGGACCGAACCAATAAGGAGCTGACCCTAGGGCTGTCCCGGGCTCGAACCGGGACCGCCTAAGTCATGCCCACCCCATAAGGCGTTCATCGAACGGATATCTTGTCAGGTTTTCATAGCCCGTCTCGGTCACCAGCACCTGATCCTCCAGCTTGATGGAGAAATCGCCCCCCTCGGGGCTGACCAGCGCCTCTACACAAAGAACCATGCCGGGTTCCAGAAGATAGTCGAAAGCGCCTTCGACCCAGTTCTGCGGATAAGCAACCAGCGGCCACTCGTCGCAAAGACCGACCCCGTGCATGCGGCAGCCATATTG
>JBARVM010000329.1:0-2965 GCA_049646265.1 Paracoccaceae bacterium | reverse complement strand
CCGCACGTCAGGTCGCAAAGGGCCTTCGTAACATGTCGGGCGGAGGCAGGTATGATAGTCAGTGACAAGGCGCTTCAGGCGGATCTGCTGGAAACGGCCCATGCTTTGGCTGATGCGGCGCGCGTCGAGACCATGCGCTATTTCCGCAGCGCTGATCTGACCGCCGACAACAAGTACCAGGTTGGCTTTGATCCGGTCACGGCTGCTGACAGGGCGGCCGAGGAAAAGATGCGCGAGATTCTGGCCCGGCGGCGGCCGGATGACGCGATCTTTGGCGAGGAATTTGGGGTCAAGGCCGGGACCAGCGGCCTGACCTGGGTGCTTGACCCGATCGACGGCACGCGGGGCTTTCTGTCAGGCACGCCGACATGGGGTGTGCTGATCGCCGTCGGACCTGAAAGCGGCCCGGAGCTTGGCATCATCGACCAGCCCTTTATCGGCGAACGTTTCGTCGGCGGTTTTGGCCGGGCCGAGGTGCAGGGGCCAATGGGCAGGCTGCCGCTCGTTACACGGTCGTTTCGCCCCTTGGATCAGGCAATCCTTTACACCACCCATCCCGATGTTGGCAGTGCCACAGAAAAGGCGGCCTTTCACCGTCTGGCGCCGCAGACCCGTCTGGTCCGGTATGGCACGGATTGTTATGCCTATGCGCTCATCGCGGCGGGACAGGTCGATCTGGTGATCGAGGCGGGGCTGCAATCTTATGATATTCAGGCGCCGATTGCGGTGATCGAGGCCGCAGGCGGTGTCGTGACCGACTGGCAGGGAAACCCCGCGCATAATGGGGGCCGGGTGCTGGCGGCGGCAAACCGCGATATCCATGCCGCAGCGCTGGCGCAACTGCGCGAAGCACCGGCAGGCTGACCGCCGCCCCATAAGCTTTGACCTGTCCGGGCACAGGCGCTAGATTTGCCGGGCGCGCGCCCGAGTCCTTACGCTCCCTTCTGTCGGTCGCTCCATAAACACCGAAGGGGGTGTTTTCGGAAAGGCGGGGCGTGCGATGCGCGACATATTGATCAAGAATGCTGATTATCTGGTGACCATGAATGCGGGTCGTCAGGAACTGACCGGTGCGGATCTGTTGATCCGCGGCGGGGTGATCGCCGAGGTTGGTCAGGCGCTGGAGGCCCCGGGGGCAGAGGTCATTCTGGCCAGCGGCTCTGTGGTGACGCCCGGTCTGGTCAACACTCATCACCATCTTTACCAATCCATGACGCGGGCGGTGCCGGGTGGGCAGGATGCGCTGCTGTTTGGCTGGCTGCAGACACTTTACCCGATCTGGTCGCGCATGGGGCCGGAAGAAATGCGGGTTTCGGCCCTTACCGGTCTTGCGGAATTGGCGCTGTCAGGCTGCAGCCTGACCTCGGACCACCTTTATCTCTTTCCCAATGGCGCGCGGCTTGACGACACGATCGACGCGGCGGCGGACATCGGCCTGCGGTTTCATCCGACACGCGGTGCCATGTCGATTGGCGAAAGCGATGGTGGCCTGCCGCCTGACAGGCTGGTCGAAGCGGAAAGCGCCATTCTGGCGGATATGATCCGTCTGGTTGACCGCTATCACGATCCGGCAGAGGGCGCGATGCTGCGGGTTGGCCTTGCGCCCTGTTCGCCCTTTTCCGTCAGCCGTGATCTGATGCGAGAGGCCGCGCTTCTGGCGCGCGACAAGGGCGTGATGCTGCATACGCATCTGGCCGAAAATGAAGAGGATATCGCCTACTCTTTGGCGAAATTCGGTTGCCGTCCCGGCCAATATGCCGAGGATCTCGGTTGGACGGGCGACGATGTCTGGCACGCCCATTGTGTCAAGTTGGATGGGTCCGAGATCGCCCTTTTCGCCCGCAGCCATACTGGCGTCGCCCATTGCCCCTGTTCGAACTGCCGCCTGGGGTCGGGTATCGCGCCGGTGCGGCAGATGCGCGATGCCGGCGTCAAGGTCGGGCTGGGTGTTGACGGGTCGGCCAGCAATGACGCGGGCAATCTGGTGGCAGAGGCGCGCATGGCCATGCTGTTGCAGCGTGTAGCGCGAGGGGCAGATGCGATGAGTGCGCGCGAGGCGTTGGAGATTGCGACATTGGGCGGCGCAAGAGTGCTTGGCCGTGGTGACTGCGGCTCTATCGAGCCGGGCAAGCGCGCCGATATTGCTATCTGGGACATGACAGGAATGGAGGCGGCGGGCGCTTGGGATCCGGTCGCCGCGTTGATGCTTTGCGGCCCGACCCGGGTGCGGCATCTTATCGTCGAGGGGCGGCAGGTTGTGCGGGATGGGCAGCTTGCCACCATCGACCTGCCGCAGGTGATCGCGGCGCAAAACCGGCTGGCGCAGCGGCTCGCCGGTTAGCCAGCCCCTCGACACAAAGGCGGCTTGCCTGCCCGTCCCCCATCGGGCAGGCTGCCGGTCAAGGGCAGGAGCGGGCATGGATCTGGACGTCATTGTCATCGGCGCGGGCGCGGCCGGCATAGGGGCGGGGCTGGCGCTACAAGCCCAGGGCCGGTCCTTTGTCATGCTGGAGGCGGCAGGCCGGGTCGGGGGACGTGCCTTTACCGACGGGCAGTCCTTGCCCCGAGCCTGGGATCACGGTTGCCACTGGCTGCACAGTGCCGATGTCAATCCGCTTGCTGACTGGGCCGACCGGCTTGGCGCGGATGTCGGTCGCGAACAGACCAGCTTTTCGATTGCCCAGTGGCGGGGTGGGCGCTGGCTGGATGCCGCGGAAGAGGCGGCGCTTGATGCCTTGGTAGAGGCGGGTTTTGAGGCCGTTTACGCGTCCGGCTCGCAGATCGCGGACCGTTCGATTGCCGAGGTGTTGGCGGAAAGCGGCCTGGATGATCCGTTCCTAAGATCGGTCATGACCTATTTGGCCTGCGACGATCCTGGTCGGGTGTCGGCACAGGCCTATGCCGCCTATCTCGATACCGGCGTGAACTGGCCGGTGCATTCGGGTCTTGGCGCCCTGATCGCCGG
>JBARVM010000328.1:0-6458 GCA_049646265.1 Paracoccaceae bacterium | reverse complement strand
CGCGGAAACCGGCGGTATAGCAGACGATCCCGCCTGCGCCCCGCGCCGCCAGCGCCGCTGTCACCTCTATCGCGGCTGCCGCCGGTACGGCCATGAAAACCGCGTCGGGCGGCTCTGGCAGATCGGTAATGCTGCGATAGCAGGGATAGCCCAGAACCGTCTCTCGCGACGGGTTCACCGGCCATATTGCACCGGAATAGCCGATCCGCTTTGCTTCGCCGATCGCGGTCACACAGTCGCGCCCGCCAACAAAGGCGATGTGGCGAGGAGAAAGAAGCCGCGCCAGATTCTGCCGCTGCGCCGGGGTCATGCGCCAAGCGGCCTCAGGATAGAACGGGTGATGATATGGCGCTGGATCTCTGACGTGCCATCCCAGATCCGTTCCAGCCGACTGTCGCGCCACAGGCGCTGGATCGGCAACTCCTCCATCAATCCCATGCCGCCGAAAATCTGCACAGCATCGTCGGCGACACGGTTGAGCATTTCCGAGCAATAGACCTTGACCATCGAGACATCGGCATCGGTCAACCGCCCCTCTTCGGCGCGGGTTACGGCATCGGCGACCAGAAGATCGGCGGTGCGCAGGCCGATGGCCATATCGGCCAGCTTGAAACCCGTGGCCTGAAACTGACCGATTGGCTGGCCAAACTGGCGGCGGTTCGCCGCCCAGTCGGTGGCCAGCGCAATGATCCGTTCGGCCTTGCCGCAACAGGAGGTGCCAACCCAGACCCGCCCCATGCCCAGCCATTGCCCGGCCAGATCAAAGCCGCGCCCCTCTTCGCCCAGCACTTGGCCCGGGCCGAGACGTACATCGCTGAAGGACAGCTGAAAGGTTTTGTAACCGCGATAGCTGACCGACTTGTGGCCCTCCTTGATCTCGAACCCCTTGGTGCCGACATCGACCAGAAAGGCGGTGACACGTTTGCGCGGGCCGCGTTTGGTTTCATCGACGCCGGTTGCGGCGAAGACGATGGCGAAATCCGGCATGCAGGGGCCAGAGATGAAATGTTTGGAACCATTGAGGATCCAGTCATCGCCATCGCGCCGGGCGTTCGATTTCATCCCCATCGCGTCCGATCCCGCCTCTGGCTCTGTCAGGGCAAAGAGTTCGCGCTTGTCGCCGCGCACGCAGGGCAAAAGATAGCGTTCGACCTGATCGCCCTGACAGGCCAGCAGCAATTCCGTCGGACGCGCGATCCAGGAATGCAGCGCATGGCTGGTTTTGCCATATTCGCGTTCGATCAGTGACATGGCCTTCATCGACAAGCCGCCCCCCCCGACGCTTTCGGGCAGGTTGGCCGAAAACAGCCCGGCTTCCTTGGCGCGGCTTTCGATCTGGCGGCCCAGATCTTCGGGCACCGCGCCGAGCCGGTCCACCATCTCTTCATGTGGGGTGATCTCTGCCGCCATAAAGGCGCGGACGGTCGAGATCAGCAGGTCGTTTTCATGGGTGCTCATTCGGGGGCTCGTTCACTTGGCGGGTTTTCCGGCGCGCCGTTCGATCAGCGCCCAGATGATGAAGGCCAGAACCGTGACGGCCAGCAGCACGACGGCGGCGGCGGCGACGGTCGGGTCGGTGTTTTCGCGGATACCGTTCCACATGCGGCGCGGCAGGGTGTAGACGTTGAATTTCGACAAGAACAGCGTCACCACGATTTCGTCCCAAGAGGCGATGAAGGCAAAGACAGCACCCGCCAGCACGCCCGGGCGGATAGAGGGCAGGATCACCCGCCGCATGGTAGTAAAGCCCGAGGCGCCAAGATTGCGCGAGGCCTGCTCAAGGCGTGGATCAAAACCGGCGAGCGAGGCCGAAACGGTGATGAGCACCAAGGGCGCGGCCAGCACCGTATGGGCAAGGATCAGGCCCGGATAGCTGTCGATCAGCCCCAAGGGCACGAAAAGCCGGTAGAAGGCCATGGCGGAGATGATCGGCGGGATGACCAGCGGCAAAAGAAGAAAGGCGCGCACCGCCTCCCCCCAGCGGGAGGAGATGCGCCAAAGGCCGATGGCGCAGATTGTGCCAAGTGCCGTGGCCAGCGCGGCAGAGGTCAGCCCTATTACCGTACTTTGGAAAAAGCTCGACATCCATTCTTCGGAGCCGAAAAGCTTTCCGAAATGGCGCAGCGACAGTCCCTCGGTCGGCATGGAAAGAAAGCGTTTGGTGGTCAGGGAAACCGGAATGGCCACCAGCGCCGGCGCGACCAGAAAGATCAGGAGCGCCCAGGCCGCCTTGCGATTCAGCCCTTCGGCAAAGGAGGCTTTCATGACTTTGCCCCCCCGAATATTGCCGAAAGTTTCATGAAGCGCGACATCAGGAACAAGAGCGCCAGCACCCCGAAAAGGAGAAGCGCCGCGAGCATGGCCGCCGTACCCCAACGCAGGGTCACAAGGATCTGGACAGAGATATATTCAGCCACCATCAGCACCTTGCCGCCGCCAAGTACCGCCGGGGTGACATAAAAGCCAAGGCAAAGGATGAAGACCAGCAGCGCTGCCGCGACTAGGCCGGGTTTGGTCAGCGGCAGATAGATGCGCCAGAAGGTCTGCCCCCCCGTGGCGCCAAGGCTGCGCGAGGCGGACAGGACGCGCTTGTCCATCGTCTGCATGCTGGCAAGGATCGGCAGCACCGCATAGGGCACCATATAATGGACCATGCCGATCAACACGCCCAATTCGTTGCGCATGAAGGCGATCGGTTCGGAAATCAGCCCCGCCGCTTCCAACCCGTTGTTGACCAGACCATTGCTGCCCAAGAGCATCAGCCATGAAAAGGTGCGCACCAGGACAGATATCCAGAAGGAGACCAGAAGCAGGCTCAGCATCAAGTTGCGTTTGCGGTCGGCCACATGGGTCATCGCATAGGCGATCGAATAGCCCAAAAGCACGCTAAGTGCTGTGGTGATGATGCAGATCCGCAGCGTGGTCACGATGATGCGGACAAGCGAATCCGAGGTGAAAAGTTTCGCGTAATTGGCAAGGCCGGGCTTCGGTTCGGACACGCTTAGCCACAGCACATTGATGATCGGCCCCAGAAAGAGCGCCAGAACCAGCGCCAGCAGCGGGGCCACAAGGAGCCAGCCGGGCTTGATTTTTCCGCGTGTCAGGGCGCTCACGTCACCGGTTCCTGATAAGAAGGGGGAAAGGCCCCGCGACCCGAGGGAGTATCAGGTCGCGGGGAAAGTTGCTTCAGCTGATCGCGTCCAGGAAGGCGTTGACCGCATCCCCGCCATTGGCGCCCCACCAGTCGGGGTCATTATAGACGATCTGGTCAATATTGGCCGCCGAGGTGATGGCATAGGGCTGCTGATCCTCGGGGATCTGGGCAAAGGCCTCTGGGTTCGAAGGGGTCATGCCAAGGCAGTCAAGCAGGGTCAGCTGTGCTGGGACGCTTTGGGCGGTGGCGATGAACTTCATCACCGCATCGCGCCCGGCGGGATTGCCCTTTGGCACGATATAGGCGCCCGGCATGGCCAGTGCTTCGTTCATCACCAGCTTGTAGCGGCCGTTGGTATCATTCTCGATATTGCGGCCACGGTTTTGCCAGATCATGCCCATGGACACTTCGCCATTGACGACCATGTCATGCGCCTCTGATCCCGACCCCCAATAGAGGCTGTCATCCTTGATGGACTTCAGCTTGGCAATGGCGCGGTCCATGTCGAGCGGATAAAGCGCATCCTTGGCAACGCCGTCGGCCAGAAGTGCCGCCTCGAGCGAGCCATTGGCCCACTTGTAAAGCGAGCGCTTGCCGGGGAATTTGGCCGTATCGAAGAAATCGGCCCAGGAGTTTGGCGGATTGTCGCCATAAGCCTCTGTATCATAAACAAAAGCATAGCCGTAAAGGATGATCGAGACGCCATATTCCAGCGCATATTGCGGCAGGGTCTTGTCCTTGCTGACAATGGCATAGTCGATCGCCTCGAGTGCATCGCCGCCCAATGCCACGGCGTCGAAAAGGTCGGCGTCGCAGACATCGGCGGTGACATTGCCGCTATCGACCATTTCCTTGATCTTGCCTTGCAACGGGCCGGATGTGTCGAACTTCAAGGGCATGCCGGTTTCGGCGGTGAAGGGCTCGCCAATGGCCTTGCCGTGGCATTCTTCGGACTGGCCGCCCCAGTTCCACATGACAATCTCATTGGCGGCGGCTTCGGCCTTGCCTGCGAGCACCGACGGCGTCACCACCCCGGCCATCCCGCACAGGACAAGAAAGCTGCGCCGGTCCATTTTGCCGGCTTTGAAGGCATGGGCGCCCTCGATCAGACTTTCACGCATGAACTGTTTGTCGTGCATTTTGTTCCTCCTTGTTGATCGGGTCGGAATGACCCTTTTGCTTGCGGCGCAGGTTGGTCCCTGCATCCTCGATTTCGTCAGCCTTGCAACCGCACTGCGGCGGCATCAGGCCAGCTCAGATCCACTTCTGTTCCCGGCGGCAGCGCATCGCCGCCGCGCCAGGCATCCACATCAACCTCGATCTCATCCATGCCCGGTACCGTGACGTCATATTTCAGGATAGAGCCGAAATAGGTCACGGCCCGCACCTTGCCGGTCAGAAGATTGGCGCCCTTGCCTTTCCCCGCCGGGGCACGATCGATCTTTTCGGGGCGCAGCGCATAGACCGCGCCATCTCGGCGCAGAAAGTTGCTTTTGCCCAGAAAACTTGCGGCAAATTCGGTGCGCGGGCGCTGATAAAGCTCCTCCGGGCTGCCGACCTGTTCAATGGCGCCCGCCTGCATAATCACCACACGGTCCGACATGGACAGCGCCTCTTCCTGATCGTGGGTCACATAGATAAAGGTGGTGCCGACCCGGCGGTGAATGTCTTTCAGCTGTGCCTGCACCTCGATGCGCAATTTCTTGTCGAGGGCGCCCAAAGGTTCATCCAGCAACAAAACCGGCGGGGAGAAACACAAGGCCCGGGCCAGGGCTACGCGCTGCTGTTGGCCGCCGGAAAGCTGGCCGGGCAGCCGTTCGCCGAAATCGCCAAGCTGCACGAGGTCCAGCATCTCCTCTACCCGCGCCGCGATCTCGGCCTTGGGGCGGGCGCGGACATCCAGCGGATAGGCGATATTCTGGCGCACCGTCATATGGGGAAAGAGCGCGTATCCCTGAAACACCATGCCGAAATTACGCTTTTCAGCGGGCATTGTGGCGATAGAGGTGCCATCAAGCGCTATGTCGCCTTCGGTGATATCCTGAAAGCCCGCTATCATCATCAAGAGCGTGGTCTTGCCCGACCCCGAGGGGCCAAGCAGTGTCAGAAACTCGCCCTTCTGAATTTCCAGATCGACCTTGTCGACCGCGGTAAAGCTGCCGAACCTTTTGGTCAGGCCTTTAAGCTGTAGCGCACCATTGTTCGGTTCACGGGTCATTTAGCTGCGTCAGCCCCACGCAAGTTCAACTTGTTGCGCGCCTCTTGCGGGGTCAGAACCCGCGCGCCCATCCGCTCGATGATCCCCACGGCCCGTTCGACCAGTTGGGCATTGGTCGCCAGCACGCCGCGATCGAGAAAAAGGTTATCCTCCAGCCCGACGCGGACATTGCCGCCCATCGCCACCGCCGCTGCTGCCATCGGCATCTGCATGCGGCTGATGCCAAAGCTGGCCCAGCTGGCGCCGGGGGGCAGCTGTGCCTTCATCGCGGCCATCGTCTCCACCGTCTGGTCAGCCCCCCACGGAATGCCAAGGCAAAGCTGGAACATAGGCGGGTCAGCGATCAGCCCCTCTGCCACCATGGCCTTGGCGAAACGGATATGTCCCAGTTCGAACACTTCCAGTTCCGGTTTCACGCCCCAGTCGCGGGTCAGTTCCGCCATGCGCCGCAGGATCGGCGGGGTAGAGATATAGATCGTATGGTCGTTGCCGAAATTGAGCGAACCGCAGTCGAGAGAGCAGATCTCCGGGCGGCACTCTTCCACATGGGTCAGCCGTTCTTCGGGGCCAATCATGTCGGTGCCGGGGCCGGGCATGGCCCAGTTGTCGGGGGAGGGGGTCCAGTCGCCGCCCATGCCGGCGGTCAGATTGATCACCACATCGGTGCCGCTGTCGCGCACCCGGTCCACCACTTCGCGAAAGAGTTTCGGATCGCGGGAGCCTTTGCCGCTTTCGGGGTCCCGCACGTGGATATGGGCGATAGAGGCGCCGGCCTTGGCGGCCTCGATCGCCTCGCGGGCGATTTCCGCAGGGGTTACCGGCACATGTTTGCTTTTGCCGACCGTATCGCCAGCCCCGGTTACAGCGCAGGTCAGGACAACTTCGAAATTCATCGGCACCCCCTGGTTTCTTTTCATCTTCGGCCGAAAAATGCTGTTTCATATCATTTATTCGACTGATATGAGTGGTTCATGTCGAAAAATCGCACCCCGTCCGCCGCCCCTGAGGCCGCATTACCCGGCAGTCCGGCTATGCTTCGAGCGGCATTTCTGCTGGTGCCGCGGTTCAACATGTCAACGCTCATCA
>JBARVM010000327.1:0-6520 GCA_049646265.1 Paracoccaceae bacterium | reverse complement strand
GTCAGAAGCGTCCTTGAAGTTACCGAAGAGGCTAACCGCGCATGGACCGGTTCTGACGAGCAGATCGAAAAGGTCGCGGCTGACGCGGGCATGGATTTCGATACGACCAAAGCCCAGATGGCCGACTTCATCTTCCCCACCGCGCAAGAGCAGATCGACACCTACTTCGGACCTGACGGCATTGCCGCCGCGGCCGCTGCTTCGCTCGGCGTTGTCTTCACTGACGACTCCGACGGCACCGCCATCGCCAAGACGATTGACGGCTCCTTCCTGCAATAAGGAAGCATCGCGCCTATGAGAGGGGCCGCTTTAGCGGCCTCTCTCACCGCAAACCAAGGTCCCCGGGCCGAACGATCACGCATGGAACAGGAACTGAATACGTATGGCGGACCTAGTTTGCAGCGATCTGTGCATGACCTTTACCAACCCGCAAACCGGGGCAGCAGTAGAGGCCTTGAAGAACGTCAATTTCACCCTGAAAAAGGGTGAACTGCTGGCCGTTCTTGGCCCGTCCGGTTGCGGCAAGACCACCTTGCTCAACATGATTGCCGGTTTCACCAACCCGACCAGCGGCAAGATTGCGCTTGGCGATCACAAGATCGAAGGGCCGGGCGTGGAGCGGGGTATGGTGTTTCAGCAGGCAGCGCTCTTCGAATGGCTGTCGGTTGCGCGGAACGTCGATTTCGGCCTGCGGATGAAAAAGACCGGCCAGGACGAAAGCAAGGCGCTTGTCGAAAAGTGGCTTGATATCGTTGGGTTGAAAGGCTTTGGCGATACGCCGACCTATCAGCTTTCCGGCGGCATGCAGCAGCGCGTGGCCTTGGCCCGCTGTCTGGTCAATGACCCCGATGTCATCTTGATGGACGAGCCTCTGGGCGCGCTGGATGCGCTGACCCGCGAAAAGATGCAATCGCTGGTGCTCGACCTTTGGAAAGAGACCGGCAAGACCATCATGATCATTACCCATTCGGTGGAAGAGGCCCTGCTTTTGGGCCAGCGCCTGTTCGTCATGGCCCCAAGGCCCGGGCGCATTCACAAGGAATATCATCTGCCATTCGCCGAGCGCGGACTGACAGAGTCGCTTCGCGACATTAAGAAGGACCGTCATTTCTCTGAGGTGCGAGAGGAGATTTTGACAATGATCTGGAACATGGAAGAAGAGATTATGGGTCGTGCTTGATTGGCTTTCAGATAACCGCGCCTCGATCGCGGCCGTCATCATCCTGCTCTTGGTGGCGCTTTTCGTCGCCTCTATCTATGTGGGGTTGAAGCAGTCCGCCAAAAGGGCAAAGGACGAGGTGTTCGGCGACCCCGAACGCACCAAGGGCGGCTGGTATTGGGCCGTTTGCGGCATCTCTACCCTGTTGCTTTTGTGGTTCTATTTCTCTTGGGGTGTGGCGCGGGCCTATTTCCCGCAGGCCGCAAATGAAATGTGCCAGGTCGCCAAGTTGGAAGAGGTTATCGCGCCGATAAAGGCCGCCTTGCCGCTTGGGTCGCGCTATTATCAATCCACGACGCTTGTTGCCCGCAATGCCGCGCAGCTGGACGAGTTGGAAGGCCAGTTGCCGACAGATGCCTTCACCGAGGCGGAACTTGTGACGCTCCAGGGCGTGCTGGCCGATACGCGCCAGCTTATGGCCAATGCCTCTGACCCGGCGATGGTCCTTCCTGAGACCCGGCAGCAGCTTTCGGACCTCTCGGACAAGGTGACGGCGCTCAGCAAGTAATTGCTGGCTGGAGAAGAGGGTTTCGTCCCGACCGAGCAGGCGCTGGCGCAGCCGAAATGGGGCACCAGCAATGTCGAAATCCCGATGTTGCCGACCACCAGTCGCGGGGTCCTTTTTGACGATGTCGCGGGCAAGGCACAGGGTCTGACAGAGCTGTTTGCCGAGATCAGCAACAACCCGCCCGCCAATCTGCAGATCATCGGCGAGGTAAGTGCAGCGATCGAGGCGCTGGGCGCGGCCACCAAGGCAAGCGACCTAAAACCAGCCCTCAAAGCGCAGCGCAACGATTACCTGAAGGCCGTGGACCGGATATTCAAAAGGTTGGATGACGGGACGATTTTTCCGGCTGCCGCCCTTGACGGGCTGAATGCCGCCATCGCCGATCTTGATGCCGCCAAAGACGAGGCGCGCGGCAGCTTGCGGGTGATCGAGGCTTTGCTGATCCCGGGGCAGGGCGTGGTGAAATCCCGCACCCAGTGCACCGAACAGGGGTCTGGCCGCTGGCTGCCGAAACCGACCGATGTCGTGGCGACGTTCGGGCGGCTGGCGAACCCGGACACCGCGCATGGGGGCGGCTTCAAAGGTACGCCGCTCTTCTGGTGGAAGTGGCTTTCGATCTCTGACATCGTGGCTTTTGTCATTCCCGACTGGACGGCAGATATCCTTCCTGGTGAATATGCCCGCCATTCGGCCGATGGCACCATCACCCCGAATTTCAAGGACAAGCTTCTGGCTCTGGCGCAGGGCGATGTTAATCTCGGCTCCATCCCGATGCTTGACGGCCATCTGTGGGACTCGATGTTCCGCGTGCTTGTGGCGCTTGGTCTTGGCATTCTCTTCGGTGTGCCGCTTGGTCTTTACATGGGTGTGTCGAAGTTCTTCAAATCCTTCTTCGACCCGTTGATCGAACTTTACCGGCCGGTCCCGCCACTGGCCTGGGCGCCGCTGATCCTGACGATCTTCGGCATTCAGGATGACGGCAAGATCTTCCTGTTGTTCATGGTGGCCTTTGCGATCATGGTCATCTCGGCGCGGACCGGGGCCTCTGGCACGCAACTGTCGAAGATCCGGGCATCGCATTCGCTTGGCGCCTCCAACGGGCAGATCCTGCGCAATGTCATCCTGCCGAACGCCCTGCCGGAGATTCTGACCGGTATCCGTATTGCCATCGGCGTCTGCTGGGGCACGCTGGTTGCCGCAGAGATGCTGGCGGGCACGACCGGTGTGGGCTTTATCGAAAACGTCGCGCGGACCGTGTCGGATTACGAGCTGATCTGGGTCACGATCCTGATCATGGGTATTCTCGGCCTGGCCTTTGACCTGATCATGCGCTGGGTCATCGCCAAGACCATTCCCTGGCGCGGTAAGGGCTGACGACCCATGGCGTCCTCTGGTCGCCATCCACCCGGTCTGGCGCAGGTCTTCGCGGGTTGGGCCATCACGGCTAACCTGGCCGAGGCTCCGGCCTCGGCCCTCCACGCCGCCCGCAGGGCTATGTTCGACACGCTGGGCGTCATGGTTGCTGGCGCCCATCATCCCAAGGTTCTGGCGCTGGCAAACGCGATTGCCGGGCAGGCGGGCCCCTGCAGCGTTGCGGGCCATACAAGGTCCACCCCGATGGCGGCGGCCGTGGTAAACGGCATGGCGGCCCATGTCTGGGATTATGACGACAACAGCTATACCGGCATGATCCACGGCTCGGCGATCCTCTTGCCCGCCGTGCTGGCGGCGGGGCAAAGCGTCGGTGCGACGGGGGAGGCGCTGCTCCACGCCTTCCTGATCGGGTCGGAAGTGACCTATGTTCTGGGAGAGGTCGCGACCCACAGCCATTTCCTTGCGGGCTGGTGGGCGAGCGGTTCCTGCGCGGTGATCGGTGCAACGGCGGCGGTCTGCCGCCTTTATGGGATGACGGCGGATCAGACGGCCAATGCAATCGGCATGGCCGCGGTCGCCGGTGCCGTGGCGCGGGCCATCGCCGGGACCGACAGCAAACCCTATTTGGCAGGCAATGCCGCCGCGCAGGCTATCAGCTTTGCCGATGCCGCACGCGCCGGGCTGACCGGCTCTCAGGATGCTTTTGAGCAGACCAACGGCTTTTTCGCCATGCTGAATGGCGGCCATAGCCTGCCTGCCATGGCTGCCGATCTTGGCCAGCGCTGGCGGACAGAGACGCCGGGCCTTTTGTTCAAGACGAGCCCCGTCTGTTCTGCCGCCCATGCCGCGATAGAGGCGGTGACAATCCTGTTGGAAAAGACCGGGGCAGGGGCGGCCGACATTGCCGCGATCCATGCCGAAATTCCGCGTCTGGTGGCTGCGAGCCTTGTCTATGACCGGCCGGAAGGCCCCCAACAGGCGCAATTTTCCCTGCCCTATTGCGTGGCCTGCGCTGTTCTGCATGGGCGGGTACGGCTCCAGGATCTGGTCGGGGCCGAACTGGCCGACCCGGCCAAGCGCGACCTGATGGGCCGCGTCACCACGGCAGAGGCCGCAGACCTCTCGACAGAGGCGATGCAGGCCCGTTTCCCCGAAAGCGCCCGCCTCACGCTGACGCTGAAAGATGGCCGCAGCGCCAGCCATTTCTGCGGCGAGGCTTTCGGCATGCCGGCGCGCCCGCTCAGCGATCAGGATCTGACCCGCAAATTTGCCGATTGCCTTGGCTTTGCCGGACAGGAGGTGCCTGCCACAGATCTGGCGCGTGACGACATGCTGGCACTGGCAGAACGGATCCTTGGCCCGAAAGGAACAACATGCTGAATTTCCACCGCTTTGGCCGGGGGCCGACATTCGTTATGCAGCATGGCTTTCTGGGCGGTGGCGGCTATTTTGCCCCACAAATGGCGGCGATGGGCGACCGGTTCGACATTATCGCCCCCGACCTGCCGGGCTTCGCCGGGAGCATGGCCGAACCCCCCGCCAGTTCGATAAAGGCGATGTCCGAGGCGCAGGTCGGTCTGCTTGATGCTTTGGGTGTGGGCAAGTTTCACCTCTTGGGCCATTCGATGGGCGGCATGGTTGCGCTGCAGACCGCGCTGGACCATCCCGACCGGGTGGAACGGCTGGTGCTTTATGCCACCAACAGTTCCGGCAACCTGCCCGGCCGGTTCGAGACGTTCGAGGAGACCTGCGCCCGGGTGGAGCGCGACGGGGTGGAGCCGGTCGCCGCCCGCATTACCGCCACATGGTTCCGCGACCGGGAAGCGGCCCCCATGTATCCATTCTGCGTCGCCGCCGGGGCTGGAGCGACTAAGGCCGCCGTTGTCGCCGCCTTGCGCGCCTTTTCCGGCTGGGATGTTGCGGGGCGGCTGGCGGAACTGACCATGCCGGTTCTGGTAATCTTTGGCGACAGGGATCGGTCTTACAATCTCGATGGCCTGATCGCCATGACCCGGGCAATCGATGGCGCGGAAATGTGTGTGCTGCCCGGCGCGGCCCATTGCGCGCATCTGGAGGTCAGCGATCTTTTCAACAGCGCGCTGGCGAAATTCCTTTCGGCGCGCTGACGGGCCCTGCCGCGCTAATAGCGAGCGGTCATCTGGTAGCCTTGATGATAGCGCAGCGTGACAAGAGTGATCGCCGCACTTTGCCACCAGGTCGCGCGCCTGACACAAAAGACCGGCGCGCCCGGCGCATAGCCTAGATGGGCGACGGCATCGGCATCGGCGGCGACCGCCTCGAAACTGATCTCCACCTGCGAAAAGGGCACTGTGGCCACCAGCCATTCGTTTGGGCCGGTCAGGGCGAAATCCTGATCCAGGACCTCTGGCAGGGCCGCCGCATTGATCCAGCGATCCTCCAGCTGGAAGGGTGCCGCGCCCGCATGATGCAGGCAGCGAAGGTGCAGAACCCGCGCCCCCTTGGCCAGCTTCATCCGCGCCCGGAGCCAGTCGGGCGCCAGCTGCACCTCGCGGCTGAGAAGCGTATAGCGATAGGCGGCGCCGGTCTTTTCCACCTCGTCCCGCACCAACGGCATTTCGAAGCGCGCCTGCCGCACCGGCACCCGCCGCACCCTTGTCCCGGCCTTGCGTTTGCGGTCAAGAAGCCCCAGCGCGTTCACCTCGCGCAGCGCCCGGTTCATGGTGGTGCGCGAACAGCCGAACTCTTCGGCCAGTTCCACCTCGCCTGGCAAGAGCGTGCCCGGCCCCCAGGGGCCTTCGGTGATCCGCCGCAGAATCTCTGCCATGATCTCGCGAAAGGTGGTGTTGTCAGCCATTGCTTTCCTTCTTGGCCGGTGCGGCGCTGTCAGATAGGGATATGTCTACACCTAATGCAAGGATATCCTGCCCGATGTTTCGCATTATCCCGCCGGCGGATTTTGTCACCAGCCCCTGGAAAAACGGCGGCGGCGTTACCCATGAGATTGCCCGCGACAGGCCGGGGGAGGGGTGGCGCTGGCGGCTGTCGATTGCCGAAGTGGCCTCTGACGGCCCCTTTTCGCTTTTTCAGGGCTACGCGCGGATATTGACGGTGATTGAGGGGGCAGGGCTCGATCTGCATAGCCCGGATGGCACCCTAGCCGCCCGTCCCTTGCAGCCTCTCGCCTTTTCCGGCGATCTGCCCATCGAAAGCCGGATGGTCGCGGGGCCGATCCGCGATCTGAACCTGATTTTTGATGCCAGCCGGATTGCAGGCGCGGTGACGGTAGTGCAAGGCCCGGCCCTGATCGCGCCGCCGCCGGATCTGGCCGGATTGCTTTGCCTGTCCGGGGGTGTCGCAATCGCAGGCACACCCTTGGCTCAGGGCGCCTTCGCGCTCGGCCAGTTGGGCCAGATCACCCTTGGAACCGGCGCTGCCGC
>JBARVM010000326.1:0-8571 GCA_049646265.1 Paracoccaceae bacterium | reverse complement strand
CGGCTTGGTCCGGAATCGCGGATCGAACCGCTGGAGGATCGCAAAGCCATCTTCCGCAGTCGCCGCCACGCCTGAACCTCTCAGACCGCGACAGATGGCGCAGATGGCGTGACCAGATGGGCGCTGTTCCAAGCTCCCAACTCGATCAGAGTCAACATCGCCTCTGCCTGCTGCGCCGTTACTCTGGGATAGAACCCGTCATCGCGGCCCGAACCGGCATCCAGCAGTATCCGCACACCGCTGTTGGCAAAGACCAGTTCCTGCCGGGCAAGGGTCAGGGTGATCATCTGCAAGGGCTGGCTGACCGGCAGCCGGGCAATGGCGCGGTGGCCGACGAGATCGCGGGCACGGACCAGCGCGCCGCAGCAGTCCAACACCTCTTCCACCACCGGATGGGTGATCAACAGTTCCTGATCGGGCATGAGGTAGAGATCGGCGCAGTTGCCCAAGGCACCGCCGGGAATTTGGATGACACCAGCCCCCTGCCCCGGCACCAGCGTCCGCCGCGCCACGCCGGTAATCGTGCAAGAGCCGCCGTCAAAGGTCGGCAACCGGTCGCCCGCCTGCAGATGACCGGCAAGGCGCCAGCCCGCCTCTGTCTCGATCAGGGTGGCCGCCAGAAGCCCGGTCTGGCGCAGGGACAGGAACTGGCGCAGCGGGTCGGCGGCAACCGGGACGGCACGGGTTTCGTCGTGAAAACAGGCGGACATATCTTGCATGAACATTGATTCGATCCTTCTTGATGGCGGGCCCTTGCTCCCATGTGGACAGTCGGCCCATTGCGTTTGGTGATGGGCCAAATGGGCACCGCGATTTCGCCTGAATTTCGACGTGATATCGGCCATTTCCGGGCACTTTTTCGCCCCGACAGTTAATGAGGGGCCGCAACAGCACTTTGGTAACTTTTCCGGCGCGGCTTAAGAAAATGCTCACCAACTTTTCCGCTAAGCCCATGGAAAATTTCACGGATTTCCCCGGCCCGGCGTACGGCCACGAATCACGTTCGTCCCTCGCCGCTGCCGAAAAAAGCCCCTTCGTCCGCACCCTGGGCACAGATTTCAGCCAAGCGGCGCAACTTTCCTCTTGCGGGTCGAAAGTGAAATGCCTAAATCGCCCCTACTTGTGGAGTGCGGGCGTAGCTCAGGGGTAGAGCATAACCTTGCCAAGGTTAGGGTCGTGAGTTCGAATCTCATCGCCCGCTCCAGAAGGCCAAGCCAGCCGAAGCTGGCCGCAAGGGACCGCAGGTGCGGTCCTTTTGCTTTTGCGGGGTCCGGAGTGCGGCGCGCGCGCCTTAGCGGCTCGGCGGCGCATAGCCCCCAAGCCGAGAGGTTTTCAGGCCAAGATGCACCATCGCCTCGGCCAGGCCGATGGCAGCGGACACACCGTCAAGAACCGGCACCCCATGCTGACGCGACAGGTCTCCGGCAAGGTCCGCCATGCCCGCGCAACCAAGCACGATCGCCTCGGCGCGATCCTCGGCCAGGGCGCGGTCAATCTCCTTGCTGATACGGTTGCGCGCATCCGATCCCGGCCGCTCCAGCTCCAACACCGCCACTTCGGACGAACGGACGCGGACGCAACGCGCGGCAAGCCCGTAGCGCTGCAGATTATGTTCCAGCGCCGGAACCGACCGGGCCAGCGTCGTGACGACAGAGAATTTGTTGGCGACCAGTGCCGCCATGTGATAGGCCGCCTCGCCAATGCCGATGACCGGCCGGTCGCTGATGCAGCGCGCCGCATCCAGACCGGAATCGTCGAAACAGGCGATAACCACCGCATCATGGTCGGGCCTCTGGCGGATCAGCTGCAAAAGGCCCTGCAGGCTCATCGCCTCGTCATAATACCCCTCTATCGCCGCAGGGCCGCTGGCGGGGTTGACGGCGATGATCTCGGTGCCGGGCCGGGCCACCTTGCGCGCCGCCGCACCGATCTTTTCGGTCATGGAGGCGGTAGTATTGGGATTGACCACAAGGATCCGCATCAGACCTCCCCCCCGAGATAGGCCGCCTTGATCCGGTCGTCATTCATCAACTCTTTCGAATTGCCGGTCAGCACGACCGCGCCGGTAGACATGGCATAGGCCCGGCTAGAGATTGACAGGGCCATGCGGCTGTTCTGCTCGACCAAAAGGACCGACACTTTCTCATCGCGGGAAATGGCGACGATGGCGCGGGCAATATCCTGCACCAGTTTCGGCGCGATCCCCAGAGAAGGCTCATCCAAGAGCAAAAGCTGCGGCTTGGCCATCAGCGCCCGGCCGATCACCATCATCTGCTGTTCCCCCCCGGAGAGGGTGCTGGCCTGCTGGCCATAGCGTTCCTTTAGCCGGGGAAAGCGGGTCAGCACGCTTTCCAACGTCTCCGCGATCCCCGCCTTGTCGGTGCGGGTAAAGGCGCCCATCATCAGATTGTCCTTCACCGACATGAAGGGAAAGACCCGCCGCCCCTCCGGCACCATGGCGATCCCCTTGCGTACGATCTCGGCGGCTGGCAGGCCATCAAGCCGCTCGCCCCGGTAATGCACCGACCCGGACTTGATCTTTGCCAACCCGGTAATCGCCCGCAGGATAGAGGATTTGCCCGCCCCGTTGGCACCGATCAGCGCCACGGTTTCCCCCTCTGTAATGGTCAGTGACACGCCCTTCAGCGCATAGACATGATCGTAGTAAAGTTCGACATCTTTGAAATTGAGGATCTCGGTCATCGCATCACATCCCGATCGCCGCATCTTCGGAACCGAGATAGGCCTCGATCACGCGCGGATTGGCCTGTATTTCGGCAGGCGTGCCTTCGGCGATCTTTTCGCCGAAATTGATCACCACGATCCGGTCGGAGATTTTCATCACCGCCGGCATGTCATGTTCCACCAAAAGTACGGTGACACCACGCTCGTCGCGCAGGCGGCGCACATTGGCGACCATGTTCATCGTCTCGTCATGGTTCATCCCGGCGAAAGGTTCGTCGAGCAAAAGGACCGTGGGGTCGGTGGCCAGCCCGATCGCCATGCCGAGCGCCCGCAAATGCCCCTGCGGCAGGTTGGAGGCAAGCTCATCCCGGATCGCCTCCAACCCCAGAAACGCCACGATATCGTCGGCAGAGGCGCCAAAGGCCGCCTCATCCGCCTTGGCCTGCGCCGAGCCGAGGAAAAAGCCAAGCAGCGACGCCTTGGCGCGCAGCTGATGTGCCACGATGATATTTTCCCGCACCGTCATGGATTTGAAGATGGTGGTTTCCTGAAAGGTCCGCACCACGCCCATCCGCGCCACCTTGTGTGGTGCCAGATCGGAAATCCTGGCGCCACGAAACAGCACCTCGCCTGACGTGGCCGACACGAATGACGAAATCAACTTGAAGAGCGTCGATTTGCCCGCCCCGTTCGGCCCGATTACAGACAGGATCTCACCCTTGGCCACATCGAAGCTGACCGCATTCACCGCCGTCAGCCCGCCATAGCGTTTGGTGATCCCCTTGACCTCCAGAATGCTGCTCATTTGCGGCCCCCCTTGCGGTCAAGCAGGCTCAGAACGCCGTTCGGCACCGCCAGCATCAGCGCGATCATCGCCGAAGAATAGATCAGCAACTGATATTGTTTGGCGACCGACAGAAGATCCCAGCCGAAATAGAGCAAGAGCGTGCCAAGCATCGGCCCGAACACATAGCCAAGCCCACCAAGAAAACAGTAGAGCATGAAGTTCACGCTGTCCGTCACCACAAAGGAAGACGGGTAGATCGACTGCGAAATCGCCACGAAGACTGCCCCGGCGATCCCTCCGAAAAAGCTGGAGATGGCATAGGCAAGCACCCGGAGATAGGCGGTATTGACCCCGATGGAGGCGGCAAGTTCCTCATTCTGTTGCAAGGATCGGCAAAGATGCCCAAGCCGAGAATTGACGATCCGCCAAAGGGCCGCATAGCTCGCCACCATCAGGACCGCCGCCAAAAGGTAGAAGGCCAGCTTGGGGTTCTGCATACTGGCAAAATCAGGAATGATCGTCAGACCGAAAAACGACAACTCCCCCGGCAGCGGGATGGAGGTGATGCCCTTGGCCCCGTTCGTCACCGGCAGGGCAAGGGCGCTAAGCCGCGTCACCTCTGTCAAAACCAGCGTCACCATGGCGAAATAAACGCCCCGTAGCCGCAGGATCGGCAGCCCGATCAACACCGAAATGCCGGCGCAGAATAGCCCGGCCAAAGGCAGCGTCGCCCAAAAGGAAAAGCCCGCCTTGGTGATCAGCACCGCCGAAACATATCCCCCCATCAGCGCATAGGCGCCCTGCCCGATATTGATCCGCCCGATGTAAAAGGTCAGCCAAACCCCCGCCGCGCCGATCGACAAAAGCGCGACGGAGGTCAGCGTATAGTAGAAATCCCACCGGCCAGAGGCGGCAATGCCCCAAGGCACCAGCACAAAGACAGCCAGTAGAAAACCGCCCAGCCCAAGAAGTTTCTGCCCGCTCATGTCATCAACCCCACGGCTTGCCCATCAGCCCTTGCGGGCGGAAGGCCAGAAAAACCATCAGCGTCGCAAAGATGACGAGATAGGTAATATCGCCATATACGGCGAGGACCGACAGGCCGATACTTTCCATCATCCCCAGGATGAAGCCCCCCGCTATCGCCCCGGAAATGACCCCGGCCCCGCCGATCATGATCATCATGAAGGCCTTGATCGAAGTGGGCCCGCCCATGCCAAGATTGATCCCGGTAATCGTCACCAGCAACCCGCCAACCACCCCGGCCAGCATCGCGCCAAGGGCAAAGCCGATCATCGAATAGCGATCGACATCAACCCCCATCAGTTGCGCCGCCACCCGGTCTTGCGCCAGCGCCCGCATGGCCCGGCCAGTACGCGAATATTGCATGTAAAGGATAAAACCGGCGATGGCGGCAATGGCCAAAAGCCCGATCAGGATCCGGTCATACGGCATGACCAGCCGGTAATCCCAGTTGAAGACGCCGTTGATGATCTTTGGCACACCCCGCTGCTTTTCGCCAAAGACCAGAAGGATCACCGCATCAAGGAAAAACGCCACCCCGGCCGCCAGAAGCATCGTGCTTTCCTCGCGCCGCGATTTGCGGATCACCGGCCTAAAGAGGAACTTTTCCACCAGCGCCCCGATCACCGCCAGAACCAGCGCCGAGGCCAAAAGCCCGACGATGAATGGCAGTCCAAGCTGCGCGACAAAGGTGTAGGTGACAAAACCGCCCAGCACATACATCTGCCCATGGGCGAAATTCAGCACATTCATCAAAGAGAAGATAAGCGTCAGCCCTAGGGCAATCAGCGCATATTGCGCGCCAAGATAAAGCCCATTGGCAAGGATCTGTTCCATGGGGGACCTTCTTTGAAATTACCCGGCGCAGTCGCGCCGCGCCGGGTCAGGTTGTGGTCGGCTGGCCGGTTATGCCCGGCGCTTAGTCAACCTGCGCCACGAACAGCGTCTCAAAGGCGCCATCCTTGAAGACATTCACCACCAAAGGCACCGACACCTGCCGCTTTTGCCCGAAAGAGGTCATACCGACATAGCTCAGCTTGGCATCGCCAACCATATAGGGGTTCGGCGCCTCGAACGTGTCCATAACCGCCTTGAAAGCCTCGACATCATTGATCCCGGCCGGGTCGGCCTTCAGCGTTTCAAGGATATATTCCAGCGCATAAACCTTGGTGTTGGATTCGTCGTTATATTCGCCGAACATCTTGGTATAGCGGTCAACGAACTCCCGCATCATGTCCGAGGCAAGCTCTGGCGTGGAGGCGCCACCAACCGAGATGAACCCATTCGCCAACTCGCCCGCGCCCTCTTGCAGAACGCCCGCATCCTGCGCGGTTTCGGTCGAAATCAACCCCTCGTAACCCAGTTCCCGGGCCGAACGGATCAGCTGCGGCGCAGCAGCCGGGGCCACGCCCGAGAGAACCAGAAGGTCAGGCTGGGTCTGCAGGACCGGCAAGAGAACCGGAGTAAAGTCGGTTGTATCGACCTGATAGGTGACCGTGTCCGACACGACCTCCAGCCCCAGCGCCTTGGCCGCCGCCGAACCGGAATCGCGCTGCGACAGCGGATCGGATTCATTGGCCGCGACAAAGGCGACCTTGGACACCCCGTTGTTTTCCATCAGATATTTATAGATGGCCGGGCCTGACTGATAATTGGCGACCATACCCAGGATCGCGTTAGAGGCCGGGGCCGTATAAAGCTCTTTCGGGAAAGCATAGGGGAAGTACATTATGCCGTTCTGTTCGGCCACCGGGCGAACGGCGGCGGCACCGTCATCGACATTCGGCCCCACGACATAGTGGATACCTTCCTGCGCCATCTTTTCCATGCCCGCGATGGCGCGCTTGGGGTCTTTCTGGTCATCGAAAGACACGATCTCAACATCATAAGTCGTGTCGCCGATCGTCACGCCGCCGGTTTCATTGATCCAGGCGGCACGGGTTTCCATCGACCGCTGATTGGATGTGCCCCAGGCTGCCGCCGGGCCAGAGGTAACACCGACAAAACCGATCTTGAGCACCGGATTTTCGGCAATAGCCGCCGTGGTCAGCGCCAAGGATGCGGCGGCAGATAGGGCGGTGGTCATTAGGAACGAGCGTCTTTTCATTTGGCAATCTCCCTGAAGCCAGAATTGCGACTGTCCGCGCCCCATTGATGGGGTCTTGCTGTCTCCGCCCTATTTGGTAATATTGTTAACAATTATGTCAACACTTTTGTTTCGCTTCATCGACAGTCCTGCGCTTGATGATCGCGGATTTGTCCAGTAAGTCGGAACGGCCAACAACCCGTGAGGCTTGCGCAAGAGTTGCAGATGAAGCTTGAAAAGAAAGATCTGGTCGCCGCCGAGGAGGTGGCAGAGGAACATATCGTCGAGCGGATATTCGAGGCGGTCATAGATCAGCAATTGCCGCCAGGCACCAAACTGTCGGAATCCGCCCTGTGCGAGGCTTTCGGCGTCGGGCGCATGCGCATCCGCCGCAGCCTCTTGCTGCTTGCCAGCCGCGAGGTGATCGAACTGCATCCCAACAAGGGGGCCTTTGTCGCCTCCCCCTCTGCCCGGCAGGCGCGCGAGGTGTTCGAGGCACGGCTGGCGCTGGAACCCACCATTGCCCGCCTGGCGGTAGAGCGCGCGACAGCGGCCGACATTGCCATGCTGAAGGCGCATCTGGAAAAGGAATTCGCCGCCCACAATTCCAACCAGCGGCGCGAGGCGATCCGGCTTTCGGGCCAGTTTCATACATTGATGGCACAGCTTGCCGGCAATTCGGTGATGCTGCGCATGACCAAGGAATTGGTCACGCGCTCGTCGCTGATCATCGGCATCTTCGGCGCCCCCGGCGTTACCAACTGCCGCGATGACGATCATGCCGCGATTGTGGGGGCCTTTGCGGCGCGCGACGCGCGGCGGGCCGAAACCATCATGCGCGAACATCTGCACCATATCGAAAAACACCTCGATCTGGAATCGCAGGCAAAGCGCAGCGTCGATCTGGTCGGCCTGTTCGGCGGGCAAAAGGGCGCCTAGCTTTCCGGCCAATCGGCCAACCAGCCAGCCCGCGCACCGGCCCCTTCGGCCCGCAAAGCAGGCACCTGGCGGAAAATCGAACCACCCGTACCTGCCCACCGCCGAAGGGCTTGCCACCGCCCCCCGGCTGGTCTATCACCCCGCTCAGGAGCGCGGGCGTAGCTCAGGGGTAGAGCATAACCTTGCCAAGGTTAGGGTCGTGAGTTCGAATCTCATCGCCCGCTCCAGAAGACCCAGCCAGATGTGGCTGGCCGCAAGGGACCGCAAGCGCGGTCCTTTTGCTTTTGCGGGGAACGGGGTGCGGCGCAAGCCCCTAGCGGCTCGGCGGCGCATAACCCCCAAGCAAGGCGCTTGACGCCTGGGTCATCAGACCTTCAAATCGTTGGAACTTGGAACTGGGCTGAGACGCCGAACCGCTTTGTTTAATGGCTGCTTTGAGGCCATACCTACTTGATGCTGCACCTCTTTCAAATGTCGGCTATTGATAGTTGAGTAACTGAAGGCCGATCACAAATGACCACAAATCCATCGCGCTCGTATGTTATCTGCACGACTCCCCGAAGCGGAAGCACGTTGCTTTGCAGGCTGCTCTCCGCAACTGGCGTTGCTGGAATGCCTGACTCGCATTTTCATGTTCCCTCATTAGATGGGTGGCTGAAAGAGTATGATCTTGAAGATGCAATCTTCGCCTCGCGGGAGGCTGCAATAAGAGCGATCATTGACGCGGCGTTGGCTTGCGGAATGGCAAATACCAACATTTTCGGCTTGCGGATGCAGCGTGGTAGCTTTGGCTTTTTCATGGAGCAACTTGCACTTCTGTCGCCAAAATCAATGAGTGACGTCGAACGTATCGAGAGTGTCCTCGGCCAAACAGAGTTTATCCATCTTTCCCGTCCAGATCGGGTCGGACAGGCGATTTCGCGGTTGCGTGCTGAGCAAACAGGCTTGTGGCATCGTCATGCCGACGGTTCAGAATTGGAGCGACTCGCACCTCCGAAGGAGCCGCACTACGATCCAGGCGCAATAGCGCGACATATTGAAGAATTGAGTG